>JABZFQ010000088.1 GCA_014237365.1 Desulfobacteraceae bacterium
GAAGTTAAGGGAGTTAATATCCCAAATGTTGCAATGAGAAAAGATCACGTTTTGGACTCCTTTGATAATTCTGTTGTTTCAGTGGGAAAAACACTTGGGCAAAGAGCCGAAAGAGTTCTCAGGTCTTGCAAGTCAGATCGCATATTTTTTCTATCAAAAACTCAAAACACCTTTAAAACTGATAAACGAAGCTTAATATACAATGAATTTAAAAAAATGCTGGCCGCAATATATAAAACCATAGAACCTCCTATTCCAACTGATGCAACACCTGTCTATGATGATTCCAATTTGGTTTTAAATATTCAGAAGGCAGCGATGGAATTTCATAAACCTTGGGAGGCAAGACTGAAATTAAAGCATGATCCAAGAATTCAACCAGAGCATTGGGCACGAATTAAAGCTTTAACTCGTCGTTTAGGTGAATTAAATATTGATGAATATAATAATCTCAAACCAGTTGCTGATATGTTAGGCCGATTCCAAACCCATCTTTACCTCTTTGTGGATAATCCTATATCGTGGGACCCAGATTATGCTCCTGACGAAATGAAACAAGCGTCAATTGATAACATAACCCAAGAACTTAATTCTCAGCTTCATCAGTTTTTTTCTGAACGGCTTTTTAAGGAACAAATAAAGAACTGGCACCAAGCATATAGTCACCGGGGGACTGGCTCAACTAAAATTCGAGCTTATGAAGTAAAGGATATTTACAATGATGCAGCTCCAATCCCTGGAGAAGTACCAAACTCTGAATCAAGTGTGTTTGTAAAAGAAATCAGGGAAATTTTAAAAGAGGCAATCAGTGCAGGTGATGGAAAAATTAATAGAACAGTTTAAAACGGGCTCACCTTTTGATAAGCCCAGATAGTTTTGAACGAAAGAAAAGAAAGCATATCAAAGCGCTGGAGATGGACTGGGCAAAGCCGTGCCGCTTTTGAAAGGCAGTATTTGCTCGGTAGTTGTTGCCTTTATCATAGTTTTTCGGTTATTGTTGCCCAGCCACTCAGCTTTACGTTAGCCCCTCAAGAAAAAATTTCAGGTTGAAATAAGTAGATTATAAAATGAATAGATTTTTTTTAAGCACTACCATGCTTATCGGTGTAATTCTGGCTGTTTCTGGATGCACAACTTTTAAGGCTATCTCCGTTATGAATGGCGGTCGGCCAATTTCGGGAAATGTTCAGTCAAGCGAAATCCCCTTTAAAATTAAAGGGGAGCATATGATCATAGTTCCGGTCAAAATAAATAACTCCGACAAGCAATACAATTTCATGTTGGATACTGGAGCTATTACTGTCGTTAGCAAGAAAATTGCAACAAAACTTAATCTACCCTTCGGAGTGGAAATTGTAGCTCGAGATTCAACCGGCGGTACAAAACAAATGCAATTAATTAATCTGGATTCGCTTCAACTTGGCGAGATGATAGTAGCTGAGTGTGCAACAGGAATTTTAGATTTTTCCGAAGTGGGAGGTAAGCTAAAGAATAGGAATCTGGAAATGGATATTGATGGTTTATTAGGATCAAATTTCCTACGGTATTTTAAAGTAATCATTGATTATAAAAACAAAAAGCTGCATCTCTCTAACGAGATGAAACCGACGGTTACCAAAGACGGTGGTTATAAAATTAAGTTTACTACAAACATGCAAATGGGCTATGCCCCAAGAATTGAATGCACAATAGACAATAACACTAAAGCTTATGGGATAATTGATACCGGAGCTCCATTTTTAGCAACATTGCCTCTTTCACTCGTTGAAAAAACTGATGCCTATAAATTCAGACAGGTGGTTAAGGCAAAGGGTAACGTTTGGGGCGCCGCATTTAAAGCTTCTGAAAACAACTCCTTATTGAGAGTAAAAAATCTTAAAATGGGAGCGTTGGTGATCAATGAGATCCCCGTTATATCATTGCCTCATAAGCATATTCTTATCGGAAAAAAATTTCTATCCAAATTTCTGGTCACACTGGATTATCCTAGTCAAATGATGACCCTTACGCCTTATGATAAATTAGATTTTGCATCAAACATCTATTCTTTCGGTACGATTGTTAATAAAGACAAAGAAGGAAAGACAGTTATCGTCGGTTTTTGGGAGGGGTCATCGGCAGATAAAATCGGAGTTGAAATCGGAGACGAACTTGTAATGATAAACGACAAAAACATTAACGAGTTGTCACCTATTGAAGTGGAAAATATTTACTATAATGACAATATCAATGAAATAGAGGTAGTATATAGAAACAAATCCGGCTTGCACAAAGTCAAGGCAACCAAAGAAATGTTATTACCTCCGCTATAATTTGCAGTTTTTCAATGTCTGTTAATTTTTGACCTGTTTGTGGTTAATGACTGCTCGTGCTATTAGCCCGACCGCCTCTTATGACTGTGTTAGCCCTCTATATATAGGCGAGATATTATGAATTTATCAAAGTTATCAATAGCTATTATATCATTATTTTTATTGATCGTATTATTATCAAGCTGTTCGATAATACGACAGTCAACTGCAATGATGCGTTCTACCGATCATTTTATTGCGCACAACAAAGACCCCAGGGTTTTATATGAACCAGGGGCAGAAATATTCGCTGATAGTATTGTGGCAATCTTACCTCAATCCATACAACAGATCAAGAATAGGCAATATCGGCATTTTGTTGAACCTGTAAAGGTTTATGTTTGTGCTTCAAAAGAGAGTTTTTACAAACTATATGGTGTTAAATGTAAAGCTGGTGTTAGCAATAAGCTGCTGCTATCTCCGCGTTTAATGGATGAACCGCAAAATATTCAGTTATATTTAGCCCATGAATTATCTCATCTTCATCTATACCAACAGCTGGGTCTGCTAAAAATGAGAAAATTACCTGCTTGGCTTAAGGAAGGTCTTGCTACTTTGGTTTCGGATGGTGGTGGAGCGCAAACAGTATCAGAAAATGAGGCAACCAAAGCAATCATCAATGGTAAGCATTTCATGCCTGTCACTGGTGGTTTTTTCGGATGTTTCAATCAAAAATCATCAGCGGACAATGCTCTCAGTCATCATATGAGATATCGTCAGTATATGATATTTGTCTCATTCATGAAGGATAAAGATGAGAAAGAATTCAAAAGATTTTTGTTAAGTATTCAAAATGGTGTTAATTTTTCAGTATCACTGCAGAAATCGTATCACACAACTTTAGGTCAGTTATGGCAAGATTTTATCAAAGATTTAAACTCAAAAGGCTAACAAAAGGATGAACTTTGACTGAAAAAGCCTGGCCGTTTATTGGTTTCTACAAATTTTGTTGTTTATCTATCTTTCTTCGCTTTTTAGCCAAATTTCATTTGCTTTTTCAGCACGTTATCCTTGACGAACCACGCAGTTAAAATTCAGGTTAGGCAACATTGGACTTTTTTCTTATTTTTTAATCAGTTTTAATTAGCCCATCAAGCTCTTTTATGTCAATAGCATTTCAAGATGTACGGT
>JABZFQ010000082.1 GCA_014237365.1 Desulfobacteraceae bacterium
GCATGTTTCACTCTCCTTCTTGCTTTCTTTTGGATTTACAGATATATTATTTGTTAAAATCTGTAAATACAATTAATTAAGCATGTTAGAATCTAACTGCGCGAAACATACATTATATTGCTGAAATAAACCTATGAGTTGAATCCGTAAAAAATGGAATTATCAAAACTCACAAAAAGACGCGGTGAACATGTTAAATCCTGCGAGGAAAACAATGACAAGTCACATCAAATCATTGCGGGTTTGTATTCAGACCCTTCACGTTTTGTTTATGAAATATTGCAAAACGCAGATGACGCTGAGGCTTCTAAGGTTCAATTCTCTCTGAGCAATGATAAATTAGAAATTATTCACAATGGCAGGAAGGAATTTGATTATCAAGATGTCGAGTCTATTACGACAATCGGTTCATCGACAAAACAGGATGACATTAACGCTATTGGAAAATTTGGCGCAGGCTTTAAATCAGTATTTGCAGTTACTAAAACGCCACAAATCCATTCAGGGGAATATCATTTTACAATTCGAGATTTCATTATTCCAGAACAATTACCAAGCATTAATAATGGTGGTGGTAAAACCACCATTATTTTGCCATTCAATCACAGCAGGTTATCGTGTGATGATGCTTATCAACAAATAAATAAAAGGCTGAGTTTTTTAGAATCTGAATCTTTATTATTTTTGCGTAATATCAAAGAAATAAAATGGAAAACTCAAAATAATTCGGGACACTATCTGGCAGACAAAAATTCAGGCAAGGCTTATATCATATCCCAACAAAATGATGAAGAAAAACAACAAGAATATTTGTTATTCAATCGTTCTGTAAAGATAGAAAATAAAGACATTAAACTATCCATTGCCTATTCTTTAGATGATAAAATCAACAAAATTGTTCCATTAAATGATACAAAGCTCTTTGTATTCTTTTCAACAAATGAAAGAACGGGATTAAAATTTTTGCTTCACGCTCCGTATAAAACAACACCAAGTAGAGAAACGATCCCTTTTGAAGACGATCAAAATAAAATTTTAACAAAAGAATTAGCTGATTTAGTTTCAGATAGTATTTCAGAAATTAAAAAACTTGGCTATCTTGATGTAAATTTCCTTGCCTTGCTTCCGTTAAACGATGAAGAAGAACACCCGCTATATAAAGCTGTTTATGAAAAAGTTAAGACAGCGTTATCAACAAAAGCATTATTACCCACAACTATAGCCAATATATATGCAACTGCTAATCAAGCATTATTGCCTGGAGTTAAAGAAATATCCAGACTGTTAAGTATTGATGATACTAAAAGACTATTTGACAGGGAATATTGGCTAAGTACCAATATCACTTATGACAAAACAAGAGAATTGCACGATTATTTAATTGATAAGATAGATATAGAAAAGAAAGAAATGGTGGACTTTGCCAAGTCAATCACTGACGACTTTATTGTTAAAAAACCTGATGACTGGATGATTGATTTTTATGCAGCTATAATCGGCAACAACGCGCTATTCAGAGAAAAAACCAGTTATCAAAGTAAAGGGATGCTGAGGAAAAAACCAATTATCAGATTAGATGACGGTACACATATAAATCCTGATAATGAAAAAGATGAGTTGCAAGTTTATTTTCCTGCTAAACAAGAATCTGGCTTCAAGACTGTAAAAAAAGTATTTATTGAAAACGAGATATCAAAAGAATTCTTAATTAAATTAGGTCTTAAAGAACCTGATAAGGTTTCAGAAATAAAAGAATTTATTGCATCAAAATATAAAGGAGCCGAATTAAATATATCGCAAAAAGAGTATATGCAAGACTTTAACAAGGCACATTCAATTTGGATAAATTCTGAAGACAGCGAAAGATCAACAATTGTAGATATTCTTAAGCAGGTTAATTTTATTGGCTCGGTTAATCATAATCAAGATTTTTCATTACACAAACCACAGGAAGTCTATTTCCAAAAAGAAAAACTACAAATGTGGTTTAAAGGAAATGAAGAGGATAAAATTTATTTTTTAGCAGATTGTTTGCAAACTGATGACAATAACTACAGGGAATTTTTAGAACAGCTTGGTACTTATGCAGAGCCTTATGTTTGGGGCAAAGAACAATATGGTGGCCGGGGAAAAAGGGATCCTGATAGGCATTACTACTATGCCAGAGGGTTGAGAGGATTCAATCCCAAATTTAATATCAAAGGTTTAGAATTTTCTCTAAAAGAAATAAATTTCAAACGCTCTTTGTATATATTTAAGTTAGCTCTCAAACATATTAATAAATTAACAGGTATTGTTGAAGAGTCATCCAGGCAAGGTTTTGATGGTGGAAGTCATCATGAGAAAAAGAAAGAATTATCAAATGCAGGAAAACTATTAGAGAAACACCGATGGTTATATGACAAAAAAGGCAATCTAATCGACACCGCAAACAATGAAATTACAATTAACGATTTGCATAATGAGTATAATAAAGACCATGAAGATATTGATAAATTGGTAAAAGCACTTGGTCTAAAGCCAGACGAAATTAAAGCAGTAGAAGAAAAAACAGGGGGAAAGTTTATTCCTAAAGAAGAAGTTGAAGAATACGAAGAGTTTAAACGCCAGAAACAAGAAAAAGAAAGAAAGCAAACATCTAAAGAGATATGGAAACCTAATTCTCCACCAGAAGATGTGGCAATTAATATAGATGATGCTCCATTAAAACCTATGCAAACAGTGGATTTATCCGGTCAAACTGTTAGTGAAACAGCAACTGGAAAAAACAATAAAGATGAGTCAGCCAAAACAGAAACAGTTGATAAATTCATACCAACATCTGAAAACAGTAAAAACATTGGCCTTTGGGGTGAAAAATATGCAGAACAGTATTTAGAGAGAGAATACCCGGAAGATGATGTGGTTTGGCTTAATCAAAGTGGTAATGTTGGGAAGGGCTATGACTTTGTAGTTAAAAACAGAGAAGATAATGAAATTGCTTACTATGAAGTGAAAACAAAATTAGATAAAAATCCGGCTCTTTTTGAAATAACGGGGACTCAATGGGAGTGGGCACGAAAATTATATGGAAAAGGTGAAGGTAATAAATACATCATATTGTTGGTGTCAAGTGCCGGTACTGATACAGCAAAGATTAAAGAATTCAAGAACCCATTGACCCTTTGGAAGGAAGGAAAAATATACGCCCATCCTGTAAATATTGAATTATAGGAACAAGAAAACGCAATATAACAATCGCATTCACGCTGACACCCAAAGCCGAGCCGTTTTTTTACTTTTGCGAAGGCCTTGTTAAAAGTTGCTTTTGCCAAGGTTTTTATTGGCTTTGGGTGCAGGTGATGCGAGACGAACCACGCAGTTAAAATTCAGGTTAGGCAACATTGGACTTTTTTCTTATTTTTTAATCAGTTTTAATTAGCCCATCAAGCTCTTTTATGTCAATAGCATTTCAAGATGTACGGTT
>JABZFQ010000301.1 GCA_014237365.1 Desulfobacteraceae bacterium
CAATTTCCATAGACAGTTTGAGCAATAAACAACTTTAACTACAACAGCCCCGCGGGTCTGTCCAACAAGTAGTTGAATCTGACAACTAGTATCAGAATCAGTTAAAACATTCAGAGGATAAATCAAGTTCTGTGAAGGTTAAGAGAGTTTTTTCTTTTGACCCGTTGCAGGTTAACTAAATGTTAGCCAGAAATCACACATTCAACAGTTCAAAGAATGGTATATTTAAATGGAGCATAAAGAGGATATTTCACTCTGGACAAAAAAAGGCGCTACTCTTAGTGACAAGACAGCTCAAAAAGAATTTGATCTTACTCAAGAAGAAATTATCAAGGCTATAAAAGCAGGGAAGCTACACTATCGTCACAATACGCTTTTTGGCAATCCATGCTTAAAATTATTAAGAAATGAAGTAGAAGCATTTGTTAATGAAACATATGGTGATAATCACCTTAAAACTCAAAAGATAAAAAATGACTTAAACAAGATTAACACCGAAATACGAAGCTTAAAAAGGAAACTTTCAAAATTGGAAAAAAAGAAAAAGGCTCTTTCGGAGGTTTTAACCGACCAATAAGGCTAACGAGTCACTAAACCAGACAGCGAGAAGCTCAGTCGCTTTTCCGAAAGCTCAACGTTAGCCTTTCTATCAGAATTCAGACAGAAATAAAAACGTTAAACAACCTTTCTCATATGAAAAGAAAAAGATATTGATGAAGATATACCTTGATAATTGTTGTATTAATAGACCGTTGGATGATAAAAGCCAGCTTCGGATAGTTATAGAAAGCGAGATAGTTTTAAGTATTCTATCTTTAGTCGAGTCTGAAGAAATCAAGCTTATTTCATCCGAACTGTTGGAATTTGAAGCGAATAAAAATACAAATATTTTTCGCAGAGAGTTTACTTTTGATATACTGAACAAAGCAGATGATTTTGTAAAACTGAGTGATAATATTGAAACTCGTGCAAAAGATTTTATCCGTGAAGGAATTAAACCGATAGATGCTTTACATCTCGCTTCCGCAGAAGAAATAAAAGCTGATTACTTTTGCACTTGTGACGATAACTTTCTGAAAAAGGCAAAAAAAATTGAAGACCTTGCAATCAGAGTTATCTCACTACTTGAAATAGTAAGGGAGATAGAAAAATGAATATAGCAACAAGACCTTTGAATGATATTACAAAAGAAGCTATAATGGTATTAAATAATACGATAGGCTTGGCGAGTACGTTACGCTTTATAAATCAGTTTTCAACAGGATACGGAAATTATACCGAAGAAAGAAAAAAGATATTTGAAAACATGGAATTGGATGATATTGTAGCAGAAATAAAACAAACGAGAACAAACAGAAAAGGCTAACAACCGCATACACTCTGACACCCAAAGCCAGGCCGTTTTTTACTTTTGCGAATGCCTTGTTAAACTTCTCTTTTTCCAAGTCCTCATTGGCTTTGGGCGCAGGTGATGCGTGACGTTCGGCAGAGGAGAGGACATGGATATTGATTCGCTTACAAAAGGTATCGGTCTCGTTTCCAACACTATAACAACCTTAAAAAAGCTGAAGGAACTCATTCCCTCGGGTGATAAAAAACAGGACATTGAGCAGAATTTAGAAGAGGCAGAAAAGAATATTAAAATTGCTGAGGCGGAAATTGCCAAAGGGTTTAACTTTCAACTCTGTTATCGCCACTTTCCACCTGGGATAATGCTGGAAATAGCTCCATTTAAATCGAAGTGCAATACCTGTGGAAACGTCGAAGACTATGATTCTTAAAAGATCTAAATCCAATGGAAAAAACTGATAAAAATAGGGTATCTATTATATTACGATGGGTTGTATTTCTCCCATGTGCTGCAACAGCCTCCTTGCTTGGATGGTATCTCGTGAATATCCTTGGTCGGTTTGGTCTATATTTTGTGCGGTTTGACATGAAATCATTTATTAGCCAATTGTATTTCAATACTGCTGGACATGCTGCAATGGCCATTGCTTTTGTCTATGTTGGCTCAAAAATCGCTCCCTACCACAATAAGGCTATGGCCTATATTCTTTCAGGCATTTGGTTTCTATTCAGTGGTTTTACTCTCTTTACTGGGATAATGGTGAAAAATGGTTGGGCTATTTTCGGAAGCATATGGAGCTTTATTGTCATAGTGGTATTAGCTTTCTTCATTTATCAAAATGAAATAGATATTTAGTGGCCGAACCCATAGCTTCACTCAACCGGGAACAGTCAAGCATTCCACACAAAGGCTTGAGCGCCGGTGAGTGAGCATTATGTTATACCTGTAAGTAACCATATTATGAACAATGACAACAAATACCACGTATCACTATCGTTCTCTGGTAAGGATAGGGCATACGTCGAAGCGGTCGCAAGTAATCTTAAGCAAAGGGGCGTAAAAGTATTCTATGATTTCTACGAGCAGGCAAATCTGTGGGGAAAGAATCTCTATGATCACCTTACAGAGATTTATCTTAAGAAGTCATATTACGTCGTTATGTTTATATCAAAGCACTACAAAAAAAACGTATGGCCGAATCTTGAAAGGCAAGCAGCGCAAGCCCGAGCATTTACAGAAAATAAGGAATATATTTTACCCGCTAGGTTTGATGATACAGAAATTCCAGGAATGCTTGGTACTGTAGGATATATTGATTTGAATAAGACAAAATCCTACGAGCTATCAGATCTTATCTGCATAAAATTACAACAGGAAGGTATTGTAGAAATTAGTAATTTACTACTACAGCCATACCCGGGACATGTGCGCTGGGCACCCGTGGATACAGGCCAACCAGGAATAAATTTTTTAGTTAATGATTCGTTACCAGAATCATTTATACCTTGGTTTGAACTTGAAGATGAGATACGAACTAAGCTACTTACACAAGTGATACAGGTCCCTGAAGATTATAACTTGGAATTAAATAGAGTGTAACCAAAATGAAACATGCCGTTAAAATTAATATTAAGCAATAAAACAAGATAACTAGAGACTTTTGATACGGTGTGTGCCATATTAATTTTCTAATAAATTAATCAACATTGGAGGATTAAAATGGTACATATTGTTAAAGGCACCGTAGCCGCTCAAAGAAAACACTCTTCTGATATTGAAAAATGTTTAGATGGTTGTAAGGAAAAGTTCAACCAAATACTATTTGGTGTTCTCAACGAAGGAAATCAGGACGCTCATAAGATGGAAGCATCAATTTTCAAGCAATTGATGCAATTGGGGTTTATTTTAATGCAGTTGTACTTTTCTGCCAAAAATGAAGGTAATTATGGCAAAACGCTAAAAACCGCGCAAGGAATTGCCAAAAGAGGCAGAACAAGTGTAAGGGCATATTTTTCAATTTTTGGAAAGATGAAAGTGACCCGCTATCTTTACCATATAGGCGATGTAAGTTTTGCGCCTTTAGACATTGTATTAAATCTGCCGGTACGTTGGAATTCGCTAATTTGCTGAATATTAACGAAGCTTATGAAAATGCATCCGGACTTTTAAAGAAGTTTTTTGGTGTAAAACTTTCAATTTCAGCTTCGGAAACTATTTCCAGTGAAAGTTCAGATCGTTATGAGGATTATTATGACCTAAAAAACAGCCTTCCAAAGCTGGAAAGCGAAGAAGATTATGTTGTAGTTAGCTTTGATGGCAAAGGCGTACCGATGATTAAGGCAGAAGCAGCGAAAATCGTAGCGAGACAGGGTAAAGGAGAGAAAAAACAGAAGAAGAAAGAAGCGTTGGTGGGAGTTAAATATGATGTTAATGCTAATGTCCGAACTGCTGAAGAAGTTGCTACCAACCTGGTACATCCAGATAAAAAAGAAGATAAAAATAAAACCGGTAAACCAGCAAAAGCCCAAAATATCAGATATATAGCCAGCGTTGAGAAAACCAAGAAAAAAGTGATGGAGGAAATCCATGAAGAAGTAAAAGATAAAAACTTCAACAACACGCCATTGGTTTGTGTAATGGATGGAGCATTGTATTTATGGGCTTTGTTTAAAGATGTTTTTAAAGACATAGAAAATAAAGTTTTTATTTTAGACATTATTCATGTTCTGGAATATATTTGGATTATTGCCCATATAAAATATAAAGAAGGCAGTGCTGAGGGAAAAACGTATGTATATGAAAGTCTATTGCTCATACTGCAAGGAAAAATCGCTTCATATATTATGGAGTTGCAGCGAGAAATGTTGAGCAAAGAGTGGAAAAAAACCCAAAGAGATAAATTTTTAAAAGTAATAATCTACATGAAAAACCATAAAAAATATATGAGATATGATCAGTATTTAGCCGAAGGTTATCCAATAGGTTCCGGTGTTGTTGAATCGGCCTGCAGCCACGTAGTTAAGGATAGAATGGAAATATCCGGTGCCCGATGGGGAATTAACGGATCAGAATCAATTCTGAAGTTACGCTCAGTGGCAAAAAGTAAGGATTGGGATGAATACTGGGAATTTTTTACAGCACAGGCTAAAAATAATACATTTTTTCCTGATGAATATAACTTTATGAATGTACAGGAAAAAATGGCTGCTTAATTTTGGTTACACTCAATTAAATACGTTTAAAGGGAAGCCCAATTGGAGAATACGTATAGAAAAATTAGGAACAATTATTGGTCATATATGGTTTGGGCCGAACCCAGAAAATGGATGGAAATTTGACGGATTTGTTCGTATTGGAAAACCGGAAGGTACAGAGGTATGGCAAACATTTCAACGTTATTCGAATGGAACTTACATTCGACTTTGAGGTATATAGGGATAGGGACACCCATCGCTGAGCGCCCCTCCCACACCACCGGACATACGGATCACGTATCCGGCGATTCGGCTGGTCAAAACAGACACAAATGAACATAATGAACATCTGGCCTGCCTGGCCTTGGGGAACGCAACGCTACCAGCATTTTCCCGCCAGCGGCGGGACTGCATAATACCAGTAAGAACACGCTCTTTGACAGCCATGACCATTTACCCAAACCATTCAGTTGGGGACCGTTCGGGCCTTCGCCGGGGTGAGTCCTCCGTGGTGTTCACGGCTCGTTTCTCCTGCGGCTACAACGCCCTCTGCTGACTTCTTCCATGCGATCAGAACAGGTTGCTCTGCCCTCAGCCATTTTCTGCCGCATGCGGCATCCCGTGGCGTATGGAAGATCTCCCGGGGTAAACACATGTCTTTCAGTACGTGGATGCCGAGTATACGGGCAGAGCTTATAATGGATAGAGGACTTTACCTTGTGTTGCAGGCTCGTCCCACTCATGCACGCCTGACTC
>JABZFQ010000178.1 GCA_014237365.1 Desulfobacteraceae bacterium
TGGAGCGAGTCGGATAATCCTTATTATAATCTTTGTTTCAGTAAAACAGATCCATTTGATAAAGAATTCATAAGAATTGCAGAGGAAGTTTTTGCTCCGCTTTTAAAGCATTGTAGGAAAATTTAACCTAAGTTGAGCAATTTTTTGCGAAGAAATGTGCTGAGATCTTGATGCAGCAAGGTTTGCGAAAAGCGTAGGCATACCAATGGATATGTCGAGACTTTTCGTAAGTCCTTGATGCGCAAGAGATTGGTGCAGGTCGAGTAAAAAATTGCTCAATTTAGGTTAACAAGTTGTAAAAGTTCACCACGGAGGGGCACTGAGTTTCACTGAAAATTAAAATAAAAAGGAGACATCCATGAAATTAAATATAGTCTATAAAAAAGAAAAAAAATGGTTTATCGGGCATATTCAAGAATATCCCGATTATGAAAGTCAAGGTAAAACAGTAGATGAATTAAGAGAAAATTTAATAGAAATTTATAATGATATTAATCAAGGTTTGGTGCCTGATGCAGAACCTTTTCAGCTATTGGAAGTGGCAATTTGAAAAGAAAAAAATTGATTAAAACAATTAAGTCAAACGGTTGTTTTTTTGTGCGCCATGGCGCTAATCATGATTGGTATAAAAATTCTCAATCAGGAAAAAGCCAACCTATCCCAAGGCATACTGAAATAGAAGAAGGCCTCGCTAAAAGAATAATTAAAAGACTATTGTAAAATGTCTGACAACAAAATTCAGTGTTCTCGTTCCCATGCTCCAGTGTGGGAATATATACCATATGGGTTCCCACACTGGAGTATGGGAACCAGGCAAATGGCCAAAGTTGGTATCACCACTAACAACTTGAAATCAATATCCAAAATGCTTCAATAGTTGCATAGTTCATTAAAAAAACTGTGAACTGTGAACCGACAACCGTGAACGGTTACACATCCCTGGAGGATTTTATGCTAACCCGATTAAAGGTTTCTGGATTCAAAAACCTTGTTGATGTGGATGTTCATTTTGGGCCGTTTAATTGCATTACAGGAGCTAATGGCTCCGGCAAGTCAAATTTGTTTGATGCTATCAAATTTCTGAGTGCCTTGTCTGACACTACATTAATTGATGCTGCTGTTTCCGTATGTGGTGAAGGAGGAAAAACGCCTGATATACGCAGTCTGTTTCACTGCGTCGGCGGTAAGTATGATAAAGAAATGTCTTTTGAGGTAGAGATTATAATTCCGGAACAAGGTGTTGATGATTTAGGCCAAAAAGCCAAAGCCGGCATTACATTTTTACGTTATATTGTTCAGACATCATAGTAAATGACATTTTTTCTCAATTTAAATCGTGCATCTATTCTCGACCGCGATGGTCCCTTGGGGAATTGAGGAGATACGAAAATAGAGCTTGAACTCCATGCGACCTTTCAACTTGGGCGACATACTGTTTATCAGGTGACAAAACTTTATTGCTGCCTTCCGGTGTTTTTTGTCCTCTATCCAATCCAAAAGTACAATAAGTGTGTTTCCGGCTAATTTTACATAACCGGCAAGTTTTGTGATTTTTGTCAGGATTTGTTTCACGTCTCGATGATCATCATAACATGAACGAAACAGGCTAATTAGATGCTCTCGTGAGTGAAAGGCAATCATTTGTATCAGATCATAGATCTTCTTTTTCTCCAGATCTGCCTTATTCATTGGTCTGCCTTGCAGTACTTCAATTATTGATACCTTGTCAGGCATTTCTTTTAGCGCTTCCTGAAAGGCTTCGAGTTCTTTGTTATATTTAGCTATCTCTTTTTGTAGATTATTCAGCTTGTTTTCAAGACGAAGATCCTTTCGTATTTTTATTTTGGACTCTATTTCTTGTTTTGCGAGCGCCAATTGGCCCATCTTTTGTTTAATTCCCTTGATCGTCTTTTTGATTGTTTTCACTTCAGGATTATTTATGAGGGGTTGTTCTTCAAGTTCCTTAAGATCATAGCCGGGATGATAATTGAAGTTGTACAGGGACATAATCTCTTTGAAAAAGTTCTCTGACTCTCCCCATCGTGAAAGCATGTATGCGGCAATATCCGGAGCGGGCTTTTCCTGATTACTGGTATATATTGCCACTGGTCTATCCTTATCCAGTTCCTTGAAAACAACCATACGTACTTCTGTCGAAGTCGCTTCTGTTCGGCCTTCTTTGATAGCTGTAGAAATTGATTCACGAATCAGTTTTGTTTTCTCGGCAATGAGATATCTTTTTCCATTAAACATCAAGCAACTTGTATATTCCAGGTCTTTCAGTTCATCTTTTTTGACATACTTGGCCCACGTCACAAAGTCAGCCCTTGTAGATAATTCACTGAAAAAGTGAACGCCATAACCGCCACGATCAAAAACCAGAACCGGGCGATCAATACCCAAACTGATTATTTTGTCGGCCGCTCTTATGATAATCGGCCTGAAATCAATATCACACCCTTCGGTGATTGAAAATAAAGGTTTTCCGTCAAGGTCGCTTACAACATAAATCTCGTTTCCTTTCATTATAGTTTTTCTGACTGTATGATAACCCTTGGCCAGAACCATGAGACCATAATATGGAAGGAAGTGCCCATCAATGAAAAACACCTCTGGATTGATGAACCCCAATGAGAGAAACAGGTCTGCAAAATGATCTATCAGGCTTTCTGAAAGGTTAAATTCAGCCATCTGTTTCAAACGCAACCGAATCGTAGTTTCATCAGGTGAACTGGTTCGTCCAAGTAAAAGGCCCATGTCCTGACTGTTTACCAGCTTATGGGATTCGATAGATGGCAGCCCGATATTCAACCCGAAAAGCATAGTCTCCATGATTTCATAATTATCATACGTGTTATTGATAGAGGAAGGAAAATCAAAGGCACTCGGAAACTTGATATGATCTAAAAACAGATGGTGAAAGAGCATGCCCGCAAAGACATTCCGTTGTCCTTGTTGAAGATGTTCCAGGAATACTTTATCTGTATTGGTTTGTGGCTCGGGCGTATCTTCATCAGCAAATTCATCTACCTGTTTTTTGAATTTAGAATCAGTCTCAAAGTTTAAAGAAAGCTGTCGTTCATCATGCTGCTTCACATCAATAGTGTCAGCGATTTTAGCGAGTTCCTCAAGGTCGTGCCTGGTAGGCCGTTCAACCTCTGTATCTTGATTTGCTATTCTGATACGGGCTACGGCGCTTCTGGAAATAGTCGTTTCAAGCTGCTTTGCAGCAGTATCTGCAATCTGCTTATCTGTCCAGTCAGGATGTTCGCGGATGAGTTTCTTGATGGTTTTACGGATGCTGTTAATATATTTCCAGGGAGCCTTGGGACCACGATTATCCTCAAATATGGCCTCAATGCCGAGAAGCCTTTTGGTGCGTAACAGCTTGCCAACCGTATTGCGATGGAACCCACAGATTTTGCCGGCAACCCGGTTTTTACAATAACCAAGCTCGAC
>JABZFQ010000221.1 GCA_014237365.1 Desulfobacteraceae bacterium
TAGTTCTCAAGCATATGGGTCTTGATGATCTGCCCGCCCAATCCAACTTTCTCTATAAGCAGGGCATTCATCATTGCGCGTTTGGCATATATGCCTGCTGAAAGTCCGGCAGGACCGCCGCCGATTATGATTACATCATATACCATTGTTAACCGTCCATTGTTGTTTATCCGGAAATAATTTTGAATTATCGTATCCACTTCAAAAAGCATGGTAATTTGACCGGATTTACAGGATATTAATGTTGCCTCGTATCCTGTCAATCCTGTCTAATAATTTTTAAATTACTCTTAGATTTGAAGTGGATACGAATTATCTATATTCTCTTTTCCATTCATTATACTTTTGTCAGGACTTTGCTGTCAAATCTTTTGGGAGGAGACTATACTTTGCGTCCTTCGCCTGTCTACAAGAAGTTATATCACAGATTGCCTAACGGCTGCCCCTTTCATTCGGGCTAATCCTACCGCGGAATGCGTGGATGGTAACGCCCACGTAGTAAGCCCGTGGAACAACGTGGAATAATCAGAAAATCCGACTCGGATCAACTGCCAGGATAATATACTACTCCGCAAGTATAATTTGGAACTCCATATGACTGCCGCCGAATAAGGAAGAGCGAGTAATCGCTCTTTCTTATTCGGCGGTGGGTTTTTTTATCTATTCACCGTAAAGGGCGCAAAGACCGCAAATATTGAATGTGGCTGGGTATTTAATGTTAATGCCAAACTTTTTTGAGGCCATGTCAGGACTTTTCATGAAAACATGGAATGCAGTATCCTTTTCCATTCATTTCTTTAATCCTTGTCTCCATCACTGGCTCCCCGCACCTGGAACATGGCACTGATTCATGTATCCGGGCATGCGATGGCAGTTCAATTGTAACATCCTGTATGTCGAACAACTCATTTTCATCTATGCTCAATATCTGCTCGATGAGCTCATCGCGATCCTCTTTTTCGAACACATCGCCCTTCAGGCTTACCCGTACACCAAGGCCATGGGGCCGAAGTGCCAGGGTATATACATGCTTGCCATAATCCCTGAAAAACAAGTTGCCTTTGCCAAAGGTGCAGCCGGTCATATACTGTATGGCATCCACTGCGCAGGAATTGTTCTCTACAATTGCTACTAATTCTTCATCTTCTGAGCGCATGGCATGAATTCGCTCCATGCCTGCTTTTGCTGCCCGGTAGCCCAGCACCAAGCCTGGACAGAAATGGCCGTGGAAATCGATGATGGGTTTGAGGTCTGTGGGAATACGGTACTGTGTCATTGATGTAGAATTGGTTGTAATGGGGTTAATAAGTTTTGTTTTAGGTATTTTAACTTAAAATAAAATCGTCAAGATCAAATGCTATAAATCTCATACTCCTCAATGTCTCTTTTTCATATATCTTGCGTCAGAGTGTGTAAAAACTCAAAATTTTGGTATCCACTTCAAAAAGCAGGGTAAAATGCAAATTCTGTTTTTCTAAATCAAGTGCCCAAGCAGGCTTTCGATTTAAAAATAGAGTTATTTACCCTTAGATTTGAAGTGGATACAAATTTTGCAAAATTGGAAGCTTATTTTTAGATTTAAAGGCTTAATACGGCTTATTTTGCAACCAAAAATGGTTTTTTACGACTTTTTACACAGTCTGACATGCCATAATGCCAAAATATTTTATCCGAACATCATTGTTCCACTGAACATAACCTGATTATTCCTTCAATTGAACCAGGATATTTTTAGCATCCTTGAGCTTCAGGTCCTGCCATTTGCACTCAACAAACAGAACATGTTTCATCTCATCATTCAATGCCACCAGATCTATTTCATAGGCATTTTCGCCCCTGGGTCTTCTATTAATCTTTCCCCACCGCCGACCTATCTTTTCAAAAGAAAAAGGCAGGGCCTGCCTGAGATTACAGTCCTGCAAAAACTGTTTACAGACATTTTCAAAAACATGCCCTAGATAAGCATCATATGATTTTCCAATCTAATTTATCACTGCCTTGCGGTTTGTTTCCAGTTCGGACCGCACAGGAAAAACATACCTGTACCAGAATGAAAATAAATTGTCCGATACCTTATAGATCGAAGCTGACCTGATGCCTTTGTTTTTCTTAAGACACACTGGATACTCTTTAGCTATAAATCCCAGGTTTATCAGTACCCGTAGATATTTTTGAATATTATGCACGGCGATACCTGTTTCATCGGCTATCAAAGACATCTTTGATTTTCCCTTTGATATAGCCTCAAGTATCAGTTCATAGTTGGTAGGTTCCCTCAATTCTTCTTTTAAAAGAAAAATTGCTTCATCGTATATAAATGTGGCCCGTTTTAACACCCTTTTGTCCACAGAAAGGTCTTCTCAAGAAAATCCTGAATATTTCTGACAGTCCCCACTCTTTATCCCATAAATGGTTCAGAAAAGCAACATCAAGGTAATCCCAGCGGTCTTCGAAGATTATGTCATCAAAGGTTGTGATTAATGTATCTGTGGATTGAGTGACTTTGGGTGTATCGCGGATTTGTTGCTCTTGCAATAAGGTGTATATACGAACACGAATTAAAGTTGGGCAGCTAAACAAATACAAGTGTTCAATCATACCAATTATTTCACTTGCGTCCAAAATAGAAAAGCAAACCCGAAACTTTTTAATCCAAATAACCTTTCTATATCAAGATTTAAAATGAACAAGCAACCTGTACTCAATATACTAAAGGATATTTTCCAAGCTTATGGATATAATATTGATTCATCATATATATCGGATTTGGTGGCATCCAAAGGAGTCTCAGACCGCATTTACATCAAACTTGATGGTGAAGTTGATTACAGCTCAATGCGCAGGTTTGCTGACTCTATAAGGAGTACCGAAGGTACCGGGTTATACATCCTGAATAACAAAGCATCGGATGAAATTGCCGGTTTTGCCTCCCAGCAAGATATTATATTCTGGGACAAGCATGATCTACAAAGCCAGATTGGTAAGGCCATATTGACAAACACAGAAGGTCTTCCAATGAAACTGGATTTATCACGACATGATAGTGGAAGGATTACAGAAATACCGGGACCGACCCAGGCAGTAGGGTCCCAGGACGACAGTATCTTTGGAATGTTCGTCGAATCTTCGTCATCAAAACCAGAATCTGCTCCTGAACCAGTCCATGAACCTGCTTTTCAATGGCCCGGCCTTGACGTAGCTCCCAGGCAGAATTACCCGGAAAGTACTGGGACCGGGGAATTTGGTGTGAATCAGGAAGAGGATATAGTACGAATCCCCCTTCCCTCCCTGCCTATAAACATGGCAAAGACCAGCGCCATCAAGATAAGCCGGGCAAAGATCGGGGAGGTCCGGGACATACTTTTGAAATTCATACCTAGTTATATTTACAAATATGAATTTGATACAAAGAGGAAGTTCAGGTCAAAGATAATTGACCTTAATGGCAAGGG
>JABZFQ010000237.1 GCA_014237365.1 Desulfobacteraceae bacterium
AACGTAAGGCGGGACAGCCTGCAAATTCAGTTAGTTAGCAATTCCTTAGATTTTGCTTGATTGTGGAATTGTCATAGAGTCAAAATGTCGGAAAATGTCCCGCTTTAAGTTGGTAGCCCTAAAAACAATTCAGCGAATATATGTATAATAAGGTGTTTGAAGTTCAAGCGCAAATATCCTGAAATGTATCGACGATATCGCGAGTTATGTGAAGCTCGCAGGACAGTTTAGATTTCGGTGAAACATGAATCTCTGAACGGTTACGATAATAATTTGGTGGATCAATGAATGTGCGACGTAAAAAAGAAGCCTATTTTGAAAGCATTGCAGGAATGCCGGACCCGCTGACAGTTTATATTAAAAGACGGGTAAAATTCAGTGAAGCAGATGTAATGGGTATCGTCTGGCACGGCAGATATCCCGAATATTTTGAAGAAGGGTCCGCTGAACTCGGAAGGCGTTACGGTCTTTCGTATAAAGATTTCCATGAAGCTCAACTGAGGGCACCGATTGTACAGCTCCATATAGACCACTTTAAACCTCTTTTTTTGGATGAAGAATTTACCATAAAGGCATCATTGATATGGAATGAAGGCGCCAGGCTAAATACTGAATATTCACTAATTAAAAAAGGTGCTGATATAGCTGCAACCGGTTATACTGTACAGATGTTTATTGACGGAAAAAGCAGTGATGTTCTGATTACCTCGCCAGAGCTTCTGAAAGAATGCCGCAGGCGCTGGAAAAATGGTGAATTTTCATGACAGGAACAAAAGCGGTTGTTGTTGCATGTGACATCGTAACTCCTTATGGCTGGGGAATAGATTCCTGCTGGAATGGGTTGTTATCAAAGAAAACAGCAATAGGGCGTTTGGACAGATTCCCCACAAAGTCTTTTCTTACGCAAAATGCTGCTGTTGTTCCCGGCCTGACGTACGGACAAAATGAATCAATTGTCATTAAAATGCTAAAACCATTACTTCAAAAAAACATTTCTTCAATCCCTGAAGATGCATTTCTGATTTTGGCAACTACGACCGGTGAAATTGACAAATTGGAAAGACATGTTCTGAATAAGAGCACTGATGCTGCAAGCAGCCACCCTGATAAATTGCTTGAAAAGATATCGCTTCTTTGCCGGATAAACAGCCACGGTATTGTTGTTTCCGCAGCTTGCGCCTCATCAAGTATAGCTATAGCTCAGGCTGCCGGAATAATTGTCAGCAATGAAAATGACTGTGTTATGGTTGTTGCCTGCGATAGTGTAAGTGAATTTGTTTTTGCAGGATTTTCTTCTTTAATGGCGCTTGATAAAGATATGGCAAAACCTTTTGACAGGGACAGAAACGGGTTGAGCCTTGGTGAAGCATCCGGATTTTTATTATTGATGAGCGAATCAAGAGCATTAAGAGAAAACAGACCTATAATTGGAAAAATCGCGGGATGGGGATTAACAAATGACGCAAACCATATGACAGGCCCATCACGGGATGGAAGCGGACTTGCCATGGCTGTACGCAAAGCGCTTAAATCCGCAAATATCTCAGAAAAAGATATCGGCTGCTTTTCAGCCCACGGCACAGGAACCATATACAACGATTCTATGGAAATTAAGGCATTAAGAGCTGTTTTTGGAAACCATAAAATTCCTGTATATTCCATTAAAGGTGGAACAGGCCATACCCTTGGAGCAGCCGGTCTTTTAGAAATAATTATAGCATTTGAGTCCTTAAATAAAAAAATTGTTCCACCTACCGTAAATCTGTGTAATGTTGATAATGAAGCTTCAGGATGGGTTTCTTCTGAGCCTTTGATATTCGATGCTTCGGTAACAATTTCGACAAACTCCGGATTTGGTGGAGTGAACTGTGCTGTAGTGCTAAAAAAATGATAACTGTTAAAAAACCCTGAACCTTAAACTATGATTGTCATTAAAGGAATAGGCTGGATTACACTAACAGAATACGGCAGTATTATAAAAAAGCTGCAAGGTAATTATAATGATTTAAAATCGTTACATTCTCATTTGCAGCATGAATCAGTGTTAAAATCTGCGATTAAAAATTTCGGAAGATTTGATACTGCTTCAAAGATGACTTGCTGCTCCATAGCCCTTGCCCTGAATGATGCCGGAATAACATATTCTGAGCATATGAAACATGATGTCGGAATTCTCGGCACAAACAATGATGGATGCTTTGAGTCTAACCTGGCTTATTTTAAGGATTATGTGTCATGCGGTCGTACAATCGCAAGAGGGAATCTTTTTATCTATACCCTGCCCTCAACCCCTTTGGCTGAAGCAGCAATTTATTTTGGGTGCCGGGGGCCTCTGCTATATATTAAGTTCCAGCAAAATCAAATACCGTCGATGCTGCGTTATGCCGGCAAAATGATCCTTCGTGGAGAAACATCAAAAATGATTGCAGTTGAGGCAAGTGAAAAAAAAGCTGTTTGCTTTGTTTTGGGCAATAAAGATAATACTTCAACTATGAAATCGCTATCCCTTGAAGACGTAGTTGATACTATTGAAAAAACATCTGATTTCGATGAAATGTTAATCCAGAGCACCCCCTATCCCCAAGGGGAAAATTAAATAACGAAAAGGTTAATGTGAAAATTAAGCTAATATACCCGAAATGGCCAAAATTAAAAAATCAGCCTGAATTTAATTTGCCGCCTCACGGCCCGGTTGTTTTTGCTGCGACAATAAAAGATGATGTTGAAATTTCTTTTTGTGATGAAAATGTAGAAGAACTCGACTTATATGAAGAAGCTGATTTAATTGCCATTTCAGTTCTGCTGACCTGCCAGATACCACGTGCATGGGAAATCTCTGACTGGTACAGAGCTCACGGAAAAATGGTTATATTCGGCGGGATTGCAACAATGCTGCATGCAGAAGAAACCATGCAACACGCTGATTCTGTGTTCATTGGCGAACCGGAAGGACGTTTTGATGCCGTTATTGAAGATTTTAAGAAAGGTCAGTTAAAAAAGATTTACAACTATCATCAAAATTTTCCTGAAATATCACTGGTTGGAACTGCCAGGAGAAGTATTTTGAAACGCGAACTGTATAACTTCCGTGGTGTTCAAATGGTTGATCTTGTCCATGCTTCACGTGGATGCCGTTTCAACTGCTTCCCCTGCTGCACCCCATTTCTTGGAGGAAGGCAGTTCAGACCTCGCCCTATTAAAGCAGTAATAAAAGAATTGGAAAGTATTAATAACAATCGTCTGTTTTTTGTTGATAATTCCCTGGCTCAAAACGATGAATGGGAAAAGCTGCTGTTTAAATCTATTGCGCCCCTAAAAAAGAAATGGATATCTCATCCGATAAAGGATGATGATGAGATACTTGATTTAGCTGTAGAGGCTGGATGCTGGTATGTATATCAGGCTATTGTGGACACTTCTGATCATATCCGCAAAAAAATAAAGCGGCTGAAAGAACGCGGCATTGGAGTTGAGGGCACTATTCTTCTGGGATTAGATGATCATGATGAAGATTATATTAAACGACTGGTGGATTTTCTCCTGGAAATAGATCTGGATCTTGCAGAGTTTACTATCCTTACGCCTTTTCCCCATTCTCCTGTCAGAAAGCAATTGGAAAAGGAAAACAGAATAATTCACAATGACTGGAAACGTTACACTGCAGGGGAAGTTGTTTTTAAACCAAAAAAAATGAGCGCAGACTCACTGCAAAAAATGTATGAATATGCTTGGGAAGCATTCTATGCTGATTGCTGTAAAGAAATAAAGATGGCAAAGCTATATCTTACGGTTATTGAAAAAGAAAAAAATGACGGAATATATAAAAACATCCGCCTGAGTACAAATCGCTCATGGCCGGTACCCGGCAAAAAGGATATAACCTGACTTTATGAAAATCCTGCTAATTTCTTCCAATATCGCAAGCACTCCTTATCCTACATATCCGCTTGGATTAAGTATGGTTGCCGCAGCACTGAAAAATGCCGGATACGATGTATATCAATTCGATTTCCTTGAAAACAACTGTTCTCTCGAAAAGCTCGGATATGAAATCAAACAAATTGATCCAGACATTATCGGCATATCAATACGAAATATTGATAATGTAAATCTGCTAAATGAACAGAGATATATTGATGTCGTCAAGAATATAGTAAAAAAAATACGGCAGGAAACAGATGCAAAGATTGTTATCGGCGGTTCAGGGTTCTCTATTATGCCGGACGTAATTTTGCGCGAAATTGGTGCTGATTACGGGATCGTAGGAGAAGGCGAAACATTAATGGTTGAGTTTGTCAATAATGCCAGGCAGGGAAAATATCCGGAGCACAGGTGTATCAAAACCTCATTAAAGCTGAGCGGAGATGAAATTCCTTCAGCATTTTATGATCCAGGTATTATGGAATTTTATCTGAAAAGCGGCAATATAGCTTCTGTCCAGACAAAACGCGGCTGTACTCATAAATGCGTGTATTGTTCTTATCCTGTCCTTGAAGGTTCAACCATTCGTTGCAGGGACCCTATAGAGGTTGTTAATGATATTCATACCCTGATGAATAAACACAAGGTCAAATATATATTCTTTACTGATTCTGTATTTAATGATGACAATGGCCGCTATCTTGATGTGATCAATGAGATGAAAACGCGCGGCATATTTATTCCATGGACGGCTTTTTTCAAGCCTGAAGGCCTTGATGACAAACATGTAAAGCTCATGAAACAAACCGGCCTTAAAGCTGCGGAAATGGGAGCTGATGCTGCATCAAACATCACACTGAAAAAACTGGGCAAATCATTTCAATTCAATGATGTTATCAAATGTAACGACATTTTTAACAGCAACGGCATTGCCACAGCGCATTATTACATGTTTGGCTGCCCCGGGGAAACACGAGAAACTGTTATGGAAGGAATACATAATATAATAAACCTGAAAAAAACTGTTTCATTTATTTTTATGGGCATACGTATTCTTCCTGATACCGCTCTTGCCAGGACTGCAATTAAGCAAGGCATTATTTCGCCTGACCAGGAATTGCTTGAGCCCGTATATTATATTGCGCATGGAATAGATAAACAGTGGCTTAAAAATACATTAAATAATGCTTTTAAAGGAATAAGGCATTGTATTTTCCCGCCGGATGTTCTGGATAGCAGCTTACAATTTCTTCATAAACTTGGGTACTCTGGATCCTTGTGGGACATGCTTATCCCAAAGGATGATAAAACAGCAAACAAAAAAGCAATATGAAACAGAACAGCTCATTTTCAACTGAACATATCTGGTGTGTTATTCCGGTATTTAACAATAAAAATACTGTTAAAGATGTTGTTTTGGGTTGCCGTTCATATTTGCAAAAAGTGGTTGTTGTTGATGATGGCAGCGCTGACACCAATATCTCAGCATTATTTTCCGGCAGCGATATTGAGGTATTGAAGCATAAGAAAAACAGAGGCAAGGGACAGGCTATTCTTACTGCTTTAAGGCATATTGTAGCCAATGGCGGTCGTTTTATGATTACCATTGATGCGGATGGCCAGCACTATCCCAGGGATTTAGAAAAATTTATACCTTTGCTTCAGGATGATGAAACATCTGTAATTATCGGGTGCAGAAAATTCAATGGGAAAAACATTCCCAATTCAAGCCGGTTTGGAAGAAAGCTTGCAAATTTCTGGCTTAGAGTAGAAACCGGTGTATCCATTGATGATTGCCAGAGTGGATTTCGAGCTTACCCTGTAAAACATCTTTTACAGTTGAATATGAAAGGTTCTCATTACGATTTTGAGGCTGAAGTTCTGGCCAGAGCGGTTTGGGCCGGACTGTATTTAAAAACTGTTGAAATTGACGTCTGGTATCCTGAACCTCATATGCGAATTTCGAATTTTAAACCATTTATAGATAATTCCCGTATTTCATGTATGCATACCAGGCTGGTTGGAAGGCGTCTTTTGCCGTTTCCGCACCGAAAACTTGTTGCGGTCCATAAAAAACAGGTTGACTTCAGTTTAATGCGTCATCCTGTAAAATTGTTAAAAAAATTACTGAAAGAAAACGCAAGCCCCGGCGGATTGGCCATATCAGCCGCAGTTGGAACCTTTTTTGCAGCACTGCCTCTTATATCAATGCATACCTTAGTAATTGCCTATGTTGCAACACGCCTGCATCTGAATAAAATAATGGCGCTGAATATACAACACTTATGCATGCCTCCTTTTGTTCCTCTGATTTGCATTGAGCTTGGTTATTATATGCGAAATGGACAATGGCTGACAGATATTAACCTGAATACAGTTTTCGGCCAGCTTCCGGCAAGACTTATAGAGTGGTTACTTGGTTCCTTGATTGTTGCACCAATAGCAGCGTTATTAACAGGTATGATTGTATTTGGCGCTGCGCAAATGTTTCGCAAGAGAATTAGTAATTATGAAGCCAAATAAACAGTCACAAAATATAACTATCCGGAAAAGAGGAAATAAATTCGGCTTCTGGTTTTTTAAAGCTCTCCTGAAATTATTCGGGCTACGCAAAACATATGGTTTTTTGTATATTGTTTGCCTTTATTATTTGGTTTTTGACCGGACTGCGGTTTCGGCTGCCCTGTCATATATAAATAAAAGATTTCCCGATTGCAGCTATTTAATAAGGCTGTTGCATGTTTACCGTCTGTTTATTAGTCAGGGGAAGCAGCTTATTGACAGATATGCGTCTGTTTCCGGGCATACAAGATTTGATATTCAACTTAATGGATACAATGAGTTGATAGCCCTGCTTCAAAATAATAAACAAGGAATAATTTTGTTAACATCACATGCAGGTAGCTGGCAAATCGCCTTAACCGCCTTAAAAAAAACAGGAAGAACAGTATATCTTCTTATGCGCCCCGAAGACAACATAGCGGTACGAAGTTCGCTGAATATTGACAGAGAACAGGATAATATAAAAATTATTTTTCCGGATCAATATCTTGGTGGTATAGTAGAAATAATGGCTGTTTTGAAAAAAGGCCATATTGTATCTATCATGGGAGACAGAAGGTACGGGGCTAAATCCGTTGAAGTTGCATTTTTAGGTGAAAAAGCATGGTTCCCTTTCAGCGGTTTTGCTGTCGCCGCCGCAGTTGAATCTCCTGTAGTGGTTTTGCTGTCAAATAAGGTTTCAAGCCATAAGTATATTGTTGATGTATCCAATGTGATATATCCGCGCTATGATAGAAAATATAATAAGCGACAACAACTCAATCAGTGGGTTCAGAATTACGCAAAAATAATTGAAGCGTTTGTTAAAAAGTATCCATACCAATGTTTTCTGTTTCATGACGTCTGGAGTGGATAAGGAGATATCGATGAAAGACCAAAAAGAAAAGGAATTGCCTGAAATACGAAAAAAGTTAAAAGAACTGCTGGTAGAAAATCTTTCATTAGAAGATATAAAACCGGAAGAAATTAAAGATGATGAAATTTTGTTTGGAGAAGGTCTGGGGCTGGATTCTCTTGATGCAGTGGAAATTGTTGTACTGCTTCAGCGCAATTTTGGTATAGAAATCAAAGATATGAAGGAAGGTCAAAAAATATTCTATTCAATTGATACACTGGCTAATTACGTATATGAAAACTGATAATCGTTCATGGGTTCAAGGTTCAGGGTTCAAGGTTAAATATGATGAAGATTGAGGCAAACAACTGTAAACCGTAAACCATGAACCGTGAACCTGACAACCTGAGCAGTTACGATAAATGAAAATATTTATCACAGGAATTGGCGGAATCTCTGCTGCCGGAAGAAATATAACAGAGCATCTTGAATCATTTCAGCTCATGAAAAGAAATGCCGGCACGGTTAGTTTGTTCGACACATCTTTATCATATCCGGTTTTTGAGGTAAAAAGCCCCCTGATTAATAAACAAATTAATAAGCAAAAAAATGAAATGCGCACCCTGTCTCTCGCTATGTTTGCACTAAAAGAAGCTTTACATGATGCCGGCCTGCAAAAAAACCTTTCCGGCATTAAAACAGGGGTATGTTTTGGGACCAGCGTGGCAAGCCAGTTGAATGACATTGATTTTTACCGAACATATCGGAATACAGGAGCGGCAGACATGGCCTCTGTTGACCGCTTTCTAAAGGGTAACCTTGCCGAAGCTGTTGCTAAATCAATAAAAGCAAACGGGCCATCAGTCACCGTAGTTAACGCCTGCTCGTCCGGTGCTGACGCAATAGGAGTGGCTCTGTCATGGTTAAGAAACGGTGTATGCGATATTGCCATTGCCGGTGGAGCAGACGAATTGAACAGAATTCCTTTATGTGGTTTTGGAGCACTTGGGATTTTAAGCAAATCTTTATGCAGACCTTTTGATAAAGACCGCTCAGGATTGAACCTGGGTGAAGGAGCAGGAGTTCTGATTCTTGAGACAGAAAAGTCTGCATCCCTAAGAGGTAAAAAGTCAGCGCTGCTGCTTGCAGGATACGGTGCAGCAGGAGATGCATACCATCTCACAGCCCCTCGTCCTGACGGTTCAGGACTGGAGTCAGCATTGCGCAAATCTTTCGCTGATGCAAATATTACTCCACAAGATGTATGTTTTGTAAATGCTCACGGCACTGCGACTCATGATAATGATAAAGTTGAAGGAATTGTGCTTGAAAAAGTTTTTGGGTCAGAAATAAAATTTCTTTCAACAAAAGGTTACACTGGCCATACTCTTGGCGCCGCAGGAGGTTTGGAAGCAGCATTTACAGCTTCTGCCCTGAGAGAATGCTGGATACCTGCCAGCGCAGGTTTTGTTCAACAGGATGATGATATACCTATCAAACCGATTACAGAGCAAACACAAATAAATGGTAGTTTTGCTGTATCCACATCGCTGGCTTTCGGCGGGAATAATGCCTCTATTGTTATTGCCAGAGTTCTCGACCATCTGAAGATTGGGCACGATCTTGTTAAAGAGTGGGGTAGCTGAAAGCTATTGAAATCCCAACATGCTGATCTGAGAATTAGAAACAGGTGCGATATGCAAATATCTGATATTAAACCAAACGTAATCGTTAAATGCCCAATTTTCCCGGAACGTGTAAAGGTCATCGCTAAGGATTTCTGGCTTTATGTAGTATTCAACTGTGCCTCGACACCGGAAATCCACCTGATTCGAGACCCCGTGAAATCAGGGTGGAAACCGCTTATAAAAATTGAGCATTAGGAACGTGGAAAGCAGCAGGCGGTTTATTGCAATTTCAAATGAGTGTAACCAAAATAGAACAAAATTAGAGAACTCTCGGGATCATAGCATGTTGATTTTATAGCGAAATTTCCTGTCGGTATTTAAGTCTCAAACTTTGCTACCACAACATATTGTGACAGTACTTTCTGAACCCACTATATGAACTATTGTTTTTACTACAAATAGTTGAATTTTATCTATCCTTTAATCCAGAAAATTCTGGGTTCATCAAGCTGGTATTGTTCTATTTTGGTTACACTCAATTGTTTTAAGGTATATTGGCATCCTTCATTCACCAGTTTACACTTTTTTCGAAAAAGTGTGTATTATCGAATTGAATGCCGATATCGAAACTGGAAATTTGAAATTAGCTAACGCATCTACATCTTTATATTTTTTCCAATTTCCAATTTCTAGTTTCAAATTTCACTGCCAAAATACAAGATCAACAAAGTGTAAACTACTTTTGACTTGTCGTGAAGGATGCCGGGTATATTGCATGAATATTGCGGGCATAGGAATAGTTTCTGCCAGAGGACGCGGAATTAATAGCCTCGACATCGCATTGCGAGAAGGCTGGATCGCACCATCTCAAATAAAGCCGCGTAACGATCAAAATGCTTTTTATCCCGCATACATCGTTGGGAAAGAAACTATAAATGATATAAATCTGTTAAAAAAAATACGCAGAGCAGACAGATTCAGCAAAATGGCTGTGCTGGCCGCATGGGATGCAGTCGTTGACAGCGGTATTCAAATTAATGACAAAGAATCAACCATTGGAATTATTCTCGCAACAGCTTTCGGGCCCCATGTAACAACTTTTCGGTTTCTTGATGATATTATAGATTATGGCGATGGCAGTGTCTCTCCGACAACGTTTTCGCATTCAGTTCATAATGCCGCAACATCATATATCTCAAAGGTGTTGAATTGCAGGGGTCCAACTTTAACGCTTACCCAGTTCACTTCGCCGATTCATCAGGCTCTTATTCTTGCTCAAGCATGGCTGGAAGAAGAGCGCTGCAAATACGTCCTTACCGGCTGTGTTGATGAATGCGGGAATGTTATGGACTATATATGTAATCAAAAATTACGAATTGCGGATGACGGTAAAATTAGACCGTTTAATTTTTCGGCTTCACCATCGGCTGTGCCAGGAGAAGGAAGTGTATTTTTTATGACAACCTTGGAAAAATGTCGGAATAAATATTGCGTAATCATACCTGCCCCTATGACTAATTGCGACACTATAAAAAAATCTGATATATATATTATAGAAGCTGATGGTATGGCAGGAGATGAAACATCATATCAAGATACACTTCCTGTTGATGTTCCTATCGGAGGATATGCGCCAATATTTGGAAGTATAAAGATTATCAGCGCATTCCATTGCGCTGCAGGTGCGCTTATGATAAAAAAACAAATTAAATACGTTTGCCCAGTTCAGGAAAATCCGTATGATCTTAATATAATTACAAAAACAGAATTATCCAAAATCGAACAAATCTGCTGCATTAGAAAAAATTGTGCCAATGAAACAAACATAATTAGACTAATGCGATAATAGAATATGTATAGTCTTTCAGAGAATTCAATATTTTGATCAATTTTATTAATAAGGAACGTGGACGAAATAACTTCCCCAAGGCGCATAGATTTGGGGAAGTTATTTCGTCCCTGTTCCTTACACTATTTTGTCAGTAAAATGGGTGTCGGGCGGCAAATATTGGGCTTGTTTTTCTATTAATGTTTTCAGTATATTATAAAAAAGAGCAGAAAAATAATGACGGTCATCTTTGCGACATTATATTGATGACACTACACTATTTTTTTACTGCTTTTTCCGGCTTGATAATAATTGTTGCTGCCTTTTCGTTATCCAGATATTTTTTGGCAATGGCTGACATATCATCAGTTGTAATTGAGGAATAACCTTTCATTATTGTCCGGCTCCAGTCAAGCTTTTGGGGATGCTTTAGAGAGCCTGAAAGAACGGTATTTAGCCAGTAATTATTTTTTCGCAGCAAATCTTTTATACCGGTTAGTGTCGGATCAAGGGCTCGCCGGAGCTCATCTTCCGGAATTTCTTTTTCAACCAGATCTGAAGCAATTTGCTTTATTTCTTTTATAATCAAATCTGAATCATCAGGATCAACATGGGCGAATGCCTGAAAAATTCCATATCCTGGATAGGCTCTGCCTGGCTGGTTATAGGCTGTGGAGGAGTAGGCTGCCCCGAGCTTTTCGCGTATCGTCTCGCGAAGTCTGTTTGAAAAAATATCTGCCAGCACGGAAAGGCGGCGGGTTCTATTGATATCCCAGATATCTTCTGTTGGATATGCAACTATTACCAGACCTTTTTGAATTTTTGTGGGTACGATTATCTCAAATAATTGAGCAGCAGGAAATTCTGGCGCACTTGATATTTTATTTTTTTGAAGATCGGATCTTGATGGCAGGGCACCAAGATATTTAGCTGCGATTTCAATTAAAGAATCCATATCAAAATCACCCACTACTGAGATTTCAAGTTTATCTTGTTTTAATGGAATATGGATCCATGATCTGACCTGTTCAATGGCCAGATTTTTGAACAACTCGTAAGGAGGAAGACCGAAACGACTGTTTCCTCCTGCCAGAAAACGCTTGCCTGAAAGAAGCATTGCACCGTCGATTGAGCTGGAAAGTTTGCGGTATTGTTGCTTGAAACGTTCCATGGATAGAGAATACGCTTCCTGCCTGTAAGCCGGATCAACAACATGAGCATATATGAGCTGAAAGAGCAGAGGGACTTCTTCTGACACGGTTATACCTTTGAAAAAAAAACAATCTTCATCAAAGCCGAAACTAACATTTGTATTTTTACCGGCCATTGCTCTTTTTATTTCATCTTTTTTAAGGTAACCCAAGCCGCTTTCATTAATTACTTTTTTACTCAGTTCAGCAAGCCCAGCCATATTAGCCGGTTCAGCAGATTTGCCAAAACCAAAAGAAAGATTAACAAGTACTTCATCTGCTTCAAAATAAGTTTGTTTTAAGTTGAGGCGGATTCCATTATCAAAATCAATCTGAACAATACCAAGGTCGGATATTTCCGTTTTGTTAATAATTTTGCCTTTTTTCTCAGGTTCGGCAAGATAAGGAAAAACAGCGGGTTGTATTTCAGATGGTCTCAATACTTTAACCTTGCTACTTGTATCAAATACTTCACATATTATATCTTCAGGCGCGTTATTGTTTGCTGTAATTTCTGCATTTCCGGTTACCATTATGAGCCTGTGGCCAGATGGCCAGGCATCTTTAAATGCATCAAGGGCGTCCTTTAAGGTAATGGAATTTATAATAGGAGCAAGAAAATTTTTTTCCTGTTCAGGAGACATAGTAACTCTTTCATTGTTAAGGTCTTTAATTACAACGCGGGCCAGCATTTTGCTGTTTCTGGTGGGCATTTTTTTTACAGCATTATCCAGCATTGACAAAAAATCTTTTTTTACTATTTCAAGCTCTGATTTTACAAATCCATATTTTAAAGATTTTCTTAAGGTTTTTTCCAGGAGTGAAAGCGATTTTTTCCAGTTTTCCGGACTGGTTTCAGCAGAGATTTCAGAAAATTCTACCTGATAAAAGCTGGTTCCTGAGCTGACAGAAGCTGAAGTAAATGGAGAGGCTGTTTTACTGACAATTTCATCAAGCCTGTTCTGGACTATCTGATTTGCAATATTTTTTACAAGCTGCTTTCTTTGAAAAGCAACAGAATCGGGCTGTATTGTTTTCTTGTTTATAACTTCTATTGTTACCGTTGTTTTCCCTGTTTCCTTTTCAAAATGATAGAATGTTTTAATTCCCTTATGATTTATCTGACCGATATCAGGAGGTGGTTGTATTGATGCCCCGGCATATAATGTAGAGAACTCTTTTTCAATGAGCTTTGTCGCCTGCTTTTGATCAAAATCACCTACCATTACTAAAATCATATTATCAGGTCTGTACCATGTATCATAATAATCTTTTATAAGATTATGGTCGGCATTTTTAATAACTTCCTCTTCGCCTATTGGAAATCTTTTAGATATTCTTGTTTCAGGCAATAAGAACTTCATAACTGAAACAAATGTTCTATATGATGCTGAATCGCGGGTTCGTTTTTCAGCCAGAATTACCTTCCGTTCTCTGTCAATCTCAGATTGCAGAAGAAGGGCGCTTTCTGCAAAGTCTTTCATTACGGTAAGTCCACTTTCCAGGCTTTTCTTATTGCCCTCCGGCAACAGCATATCATACACAGTTTCATAAAATCCTGTATGAGCATTTGCATCGTGTCCAAACTGCATGCCTATGGACTGAAAATATTTTACAAGCTCTCCTGGTTTGAAATGTTTTGAACCGCAAAAAAGCATGTGTTCAAGAAAATGCGATATGCCCAGTTGCTTGTCGGTTTCATAAATTGAGCCCACCTGAACATTCAAATGCAAGCTCACCCTGTCCTTTGGATCGACATTTTTCATTAATACATATCTGAAGCCGTTGGGCAGTTTGCCGAATAATAAGGCCGGATCAGGTATAAGATCGCTATTTTCATGCGGCCAATCAGGTTGTGAGTTGATGTTGGAATCAGCGGTATTCGCGATTGCCGGATAGTTATTGAAAAAGTTTTTACTATTGCTGTCGTGGCTGTAATTACAGGCCGGCGAAAATAATAAAGTGCATATAATAAGAGCAGAAAGTGAAAGTCTTGCAGCAGATGAGTTTAACAGTTTTTTTAACATAAGCTGAATTCCTTTAAAAACGGTTCAGGGATCAGGGTTTTTTGTGAAACGCCCGGTGCGGACCCGCAAGCCGTAGGGCTGAGGGACTGGGAAAACTACGCAGCAAACTCAAATACAGGCGTCTGAATGATACGGCGAGGCTTTCTTTGTCCCCAAATCGTTTGCTGCAATTGTTCTACAGTCTTTGGCGAGAAAAATCGCTCTCCAGTTTTTATGCACACTCTAGCCGGCACATTCTCAATAATAACGAACCTATCATCTACTTCAAGCGTGTAAGTGACTTTTTGTTCAATTATCGTTTCTTTCCAAATATGAGTTCTCATGTTTAGTCCTCCTAATCTTGAAATCAATCCACAGTTTTACGTCTGGTTCGTATAGGGTGATGATTTTAACCAAAGGACGAGATGGATAACTGCACTGAATATGCAAAGGTTTCTGTTTAAGCGTAAAACCGAATATCAAACAGCTTGGCCCATACTTGTCGTCGGGATAATCTTCAATAATTTCACCGTGCGCTATTGCTTCGCTGAGTTCCGACACGCCGATATGACGAATGATACTTTGGTCAACAGCGTGTTGTGAGTACTCAAACCGGTTCTGTGCGATCTTTTTGCGGATTTCTTCAATCACTGGCATCAAATGAAGCTATAAATGGGTATTGGTACCGTCCACATGATATTTGCAGTACGTTGCTTACCATGTCTCAAGCAGGAACATTATCTAACGTTAAATAGCAGTTTTTACGATTAATATGTAATGGAGCTGTTCCTTTTTTCATATTTCCTTGGCAATGGATGCATTTCATGTTTTTTCCCTCTTCGTATAATTTTCTTCCCATTCTTCCATGCTCAGAATATATGCTGTAATTTCGGCTCGGGCATCGGGATTAAAAATTACCGAGGTCATTTCAGCATCCGATCTGCTTCGGCAAATACATCCTGTGCCGCAATACCTTGTCGTTTACCTTCCTTGTATTCCTTATAGCGGTACTCAGCCTCTACTATCCACGCAATATCTACATCATTTAGGACGTCTCCGTCAAGAGAGCTAAGTAATCGGTCGGCCAAAAATGCACGCTGTTGTTGAGAGAGGCTGAATGCCTCAAGTTCTAATTTTTCTAGCTCGGCAGACATATAATACCTCCTGAAACAATGATCTATTTAAAATAATAATAGCACTTCTTTCGCTTTTCACTGATTAGTTTTGACGGTAGCGCCTTGTTCGGCACTTTCAGGATGCCACTTCATGTGTAGTTTTCGGTGATGAACCGCGCAGTCACGAAGATAAAGATTGATCAGGTTCTGATAAGGAATACCTGTTTCCTCCGCCATGGACTTGAAATAGGAAACGGTGTCACGGTCCAGCCGTATAGTTACCGGTTGTTTTAGATGCTTGATGTAAGGATTTTTACGCCCTTTCATTTTGGAGAAATCGTAATGGTCTCTCATCGTCTATGCCTCCAATACTCATTCCTGAATCTTCTACGCAGGCCATTTCTCTACTTATAACTATCTGAAAACAAAGTGAATTACAATTTTATTTGTGTAGTGACAATTGTTTTTCTATTTTTCCCAATTCAAAGATTCTCAAAAGCTTTTCTTGAACAGCAATCTCGAGTATTAACTTTAATTCTACTTTGTTACATTAGATCGAATACTAATGTTGATGCAAATTAACAAAGCCCAATAAATTCAAGCAGTTACCTTGTAATCTAACAAAGTAGGATTAACCGGACTTCTATTTCCCCTAATACATTTAAGAATGGTTTCAGCAGACCCAAGGAATTGAACGAGTGTAAACTTTACTTTTTCCCGAGCCTCAACTTTTTCCAAAATCTTTCTTGCTAATTTTTTTACGATATGTTTCATTATTAAAAACAATAATCTGTTTATGCTAATATTTTAATAGGTTAGGTTGATTACTATGCTTGAGTACAATTTTTAGTAGTAATCAATGATAATAGGCTGAATATATTGCAAAATAACAGATTGCAAGGTAGTACTTTTCAACACCCTTAATAAGTATTATTTTCTTATTTTCGTGTAATAATTGTTCCTATAGTTAACCTCGTTTAAAATCTATTACTACACTTAGCATCTAAATGCAACAATATCAATCAAATTTAGTATTAATTATGTCACTACACTAAATATTTTAAAAAAACCTATAAAATCAGAGACTTGATGGTAGGATTATAAGCCGCCGGGAAGATTCGGGTGGGATTAAATACGGCAGTAACTTTCAGCCATTTGTAAATAAGCGGGATGTAAAAGACGGCAAAGACGAAGACCTGTCTGCAGAGCCGGAAATGATTAAGGCCTTTCGGGATATCTGGGAGCTGGGCATTCATTCGTATCTGACTTATCTGCGGGATCGCCTGCTGCTTGCTCGTGAAATGCTGCATGAAAGCGGTAGCGTGTTTGTGCAGATTAGTGATGAGAATGTGCATCATGTTCGGGAGATTATGGATGAAGTGTTTGGGTATCAAAACTTTATGGGTCAAATAGTTTTTATTAAAACTGCAGCACTTATGGGCAATCATTTATCTAGTAATTATGATTATTTACTGTGGTTTTCGAAGAATAAGGAAAAAGCAAAATATAGACAATTATTTATCCCTAAAAAGGAAAGAACGGAATTAGGTACGTTTTCTTGGGTTGAGCTTACTAATGGGGAATGTAGAAGATTGTCAAAGGTTGAAATGAAAGGAGAAATCCATGTTCCTGAAGGTTATAGGAGATTCAGAGCTTCTGATTTATCTGGTCAAGGAGAAACAAGTAGCGGTTCATATGAACTTGAATTTGAAGGAGGTAAATATTTCCCTCCAAATGGTAGACACTGGACAACGAATCTTGCAGGAATGAAAAAACTCATAGCAGCTAAACGAATTATAAAACAAGGGAGTGGCTTAGCTTATAAAAGATTTGAAGATGATTATCCTGTTATGCCAATTGTTACTGTCTGGGATGATACAATAATTGGAACATTTTCGCAAAAAATATACGTTGTGCAAACTGGTAAATTAGCCGTTGAAAGATCTCTGTTAATGACCACCGATCCGAGCGACATAGTCCTCGACATAAGCTGTGGCAGCGGCACAACAGCCAATGTAGCCGAGCAATGGGGCAGACGATGGATAACCTGCGATACTTCAAGAGTAGCTCTCACACTTGCCAAGCAACGGCTAATGACCGCAAATTTTGATTATTACAAACTGGCACATCCAAACGAAGGCATCAGCAGTGGTTTTGAGTACAAATCCGTGCCGCATATTACGCTAAAAAGCATTGCCAACAATGAACCTCCGGCAACGGAAACACTTTACGATCAGCCTTATATTGACAACAAGAAAACCCGCATCACCGGCCCCTTCACAGTCGAAGCCGTCCCTGCTCCTTATGCCAAAAGCTTTGATGAACTGAGAAATGATGATAGCGGTTCAGACACCTCTATTGCCCGCACCGGTGAAACCCACCGCCAAAGCGAATGGCGGGATGAGTTATTAAGAGCAGGTGTAAGAGCCAAGGGCGGAAAGATAATTCAGTTCACCCGAGTCGAGCCGCTTTCAGGCACAAAATTCATTCAGGCAGAAGCGGAAACTAAAGAAGATGTTCCCCAAAAAGTATTGGTTATCTTTGGCCCGGAACATGCGCCGCTGGAACAAAGACAGGTGGAAAACGCCTGGCAGGAGGCCCGTGCTTTAAATCCCGATATGCTTTTGTTCTGCGCTTTCCAGTTTGACGATGAAGCGGCCAAAGATATTGATGAACTTACTCCTGAAATTGCTGGCATGCAGCTCTTAAAAGCACAGATGAATGCGGATATGTTTACCGATGATCTGCGTAAAAAACGTTCAAGCAATGAAAGTTTCTGGCTGGTGGGTCAACCTGATGTAAAGGTTCATAAACAAAAAGACGGTAAACTACAGGTGGAAGTAATGGGTTTTGACTATTATAATCCCAAAACCGGTAATGTGGAAAGCGGAGGTAAAAAGAACATTGCCATGTGGATGCTGGATACCGATTACGACAATCGGTCGCTTTTTCCATCACAGGTATTCTTCCCAATGGCAGGAGCAAAGGACGGATGGGCAAAACTGGCCAGGAACTTAAAAGCTGAAATAGACGAAGAAAAAATCGAAGCTTTTAAAGGTACCATTTCCCTTCCTTTCAAACCTGGCAGTGCTGTTGCAGTAAAAATCATTGATGATCGCGGGATTGAATCCCTGCGGGTAATAAAGGTGGCATAATGGCAGGCAGAGTTGAAAATATAAATAAGGACATATTGCGTCAATGCCGTAAGCAGATTGGTTTGAGTCTTCCTGCCGTTGCAAAAAAAGTGGCAAAGATTGCTGTCATAGAGCAGGGAGATCAAAAACCGACCTTTAAACAATTAGATACTCTTGCGGAGCTATATAAAGTGCCGCGCTGGGTATTTATTTCAGAGCATCTTCCTGAAAAATATCAGCTTGATAAGGCAATACCCGCCTTCCGTCAGTTTATCGACAGCAATGCAGATGTTTTCAGTGAACATAAGGTTCGCAGCCTGATCGCTCGGGTTGACCGTTTCCGTGAGCTGATTTTAGAACTGCGCGAAGATATGGACGAACCGGTGACTGACTTTCATCCGCTGGCGTTGAAAAGAAATGTTGCGTCGGATTTTGCGGCGCAACAGGTGCGTGACTGGTTAGACATAACAGAAGAGAGTTTTAAGTTTTCTAAATGGAAAGAAATGCTGGAAGAAAAAAACATTTTTGTTTTTATGACCAGTAAGTATAAGGGGTGGTCTCATGTGGATAAGGCGCTGTTTCGTGGGCTGGCCATTTACCATCAGAAATTACCGATCATCATTATCAATGATTCAGATGCAAAAAAGGCCCAATCATTCACCTTGTTTCATGAGTTAGGACACCTGCTTAGAAAGGAAAGCGCGATTGATGACTGGGGCGCGTATCACCAGCGGGTTGAAAGATGGTGTGATGAGTTGTCCGGCAATGTATTGATGCCTGCTGCTCAGTTTCAAACCGCTATTCACAACATAAATATAGATGACCTGGATGAGATAAAAAGTATCGCCGGTAATTTTCAGGTCAGTGCTTATGCCTGCCTGGTGCGACTCCGACAATTGCGGCTAATTGATCAGGACGATTATCTGCATTTTGAAGCACAATTAAAGGCTGAATATAGAAAGTTGCAAAAGAAACTTAAAGAAAGTGCTGGCGGGCCTGCCAGAAACCGTCCGCAGGAAGTGCTTAATCAATACGGACATATTTACGCGAATGCCCTTTTTCAGGCATATCGCAACAAGGAGTTTGGGTTACATAAACTTTGTCAAGCATTTGATTTAAAGCGCGTTCCTTATGTTTTAGAGATAGGCAGGCAACTATGAGTGGTCAATATTGCCTTGATGCCAATATTTTTATCACTGCCTGGAACAGCAGCTATCCCATGAAGGTGTTTCCATCTTTATGGGAACACCTTGCACAATACCGAAATAATCTTGTTTTGATCAAACCTGTCTTTGATGAGATTGACCCCATTTCATCGGCAGATAAAAAACTGCCAAAGAACAAAAAAAAAGAAAAATATTCACTGCGTGTTTGGATGATAGATAATCATTTTGACGCAAAGCCGATTACTGATGAAATAAATGCTGTTTCTCTGGAGTTAGAGAAAGAATATGAAACAAATAATAATCCAAAAGGCGCTAATCAAAATGATATTACCTTAATTGCCCACGCAAAGGTAAAAGAGAAAATTGTTGTAACCTGTGAAGAAGAGCAAACTCAAAAGCCGGGAAAGAAAAAAAATTACAAGATTCCTCTGATTTGTAATGAACAAGGCGTTGAGTGGATCAAATTTGTAACAATGCTGGATCGTCTTGGTATAAGGATATAGCGGATGGCAAAAAATATTGACAAGCTGATTATAAACAGCCCTTACAAAGAGCCAAAACAGCATTGGTCTTATATTAGGGAAACAAAAGAACATACATTAAAAGAAGGAAGAAGATCAGCAGGCTACATAATTGCTACTCCTGGTTCAAAATCGCATGACGACCCGGGAATTTTTGTGGAAATTAAATTGGTTAATAAGATTCGACCAAGAGTAAAAACATGGCGGGAAGCCGGTTATCCCGGAGTAACCGGCATTACCAAACGGCTTTTGGATCATTGGCAAGACCCGGAGGAACGTAAAGACCGCAGATTTTTCTTTTGCCAGTTGGAGGCGATTGAAACGCTTATCTGGCTGATCGAAGCTCCTGCTGCTGAAAAAGTCGGTATAGATATTCATGGAGACGGCGGCGCTTTTGAACGCTGGTGCAGTAAAATGGCCACAGGTTCAGGCAAAACCATTATTATGGCAATGATTATTGCCTGGAATTTTTTGAATAAAGTAACCAGCCCGACCGATGCGCGGTTCAGTAAAAATGCTCTTGTTGTAGCTCCCGGTTTGACAGTAAAAAGCAGGTTACAGGTATTACAGCCAACCCACTCTGAAAATTACTATAAAGAGTTTAATATCGTACCGGCATCTTTGATGGACAAACTCCGACAAGGAAAAGTGCTGATACAAAACTGGCATACACTGGCATGGGATACCCAGGAAAAATTGAATGTTAAAATCAAAAAAGGTCATTTGCGGTCTGTGGACAAAAGAAAGCGGACAGAAATAAGCGGCGTGGCTTATGTCCGGCAAGTCTTGGGCGATATGGCTAATTCACGAAATATTCTTGTGATTAACGATGAAGCACACCACGCATGGCGTATGAACCCGGAAGCAATCGGAAAATATAAGCGAACCGGTTCAGAAAAAGACAGTGCGGAAGAAGCTACAATCTGGGTCGGAGGCTTAGACAAAATACATAAACAAAGAGGGATTCTGCGCTGTTTTGACCTTTCTGCCACTCCGTTTACACCATCCGGTAAAAAATCAGCAGAAGAGGCATTGTTTACATGGATTGTCTCTGATTTTGGACTGAACGATGCCATTGAATCAGGGCTGGTAAAAACACCTCGGGTTGTCGTTCGTGATGATAGTATCGTGACCAAAGAACTCAAATCACGGCTTTATCATATTTATGCAGATGATGAGGTAAAAGATGATATTAATCGTAAAGCAGAAGAAACAGAACCTCTTCCGGATTTATTGATAAATGCATACTACCTTTTAGGAAAAGACTGGCAGGAAACCAGAAATAAATGGGTGGAAGCTGGTCATAAAGTGCCGCCTGTGATGATTGCTGTTGCAAATAGAACTGAAACTTCGGCGCGCATAAAATATGCTTTTGACCACAAGCAGATATTAATCCCTGAACTGTGTGATGCAGATAAAACTCTGCAAATAGACAGTAAGATACTCAATGAAGCTGAATCGGAAACAGAGACTGTTGAAATAAAAAATCACCCAAAACTTACAAAAAAACAGCATGCTGAGTTATTGCGTCAAATCGTTGATACTGTTGGCAGAGAGGGCAAGCTTGGCGAACAGATTCAAAATATAATCTCTGTAGGTATGCTTTCAGAGGGGTGGGATGCCAGGACAGTAACTCATATCATGGGACTAAGAGCTTTTTCCAGCCAGCTATTATGCGAGCAGGTCGTTGGGCGTGGACTCCGAAGAGTGAGTTATGATGCAGGCGATGATGGTTTATTTCAACCGGAATATGTTAATATATTCGGTGTTCCGTTTACGTTCCTGCCACATGAAGGAGGTGATGGCCCACCGCCTCCACCGCCTCCGCCAAAAACTAAAATAGAGCCTGTAAAAGAAAAATCAAAACATGAAATTACATGGCCGAACATTCTCAGAATAGATCATGTATATCGACCGGTTTTAAAGATGGATTGGGGCAAGGTTAAGATTTTAGAGATAGACCCTTACGAGTCTATTACAGAGGCAGATTTAGCTGCGATTATTTCAGGGAAACCAAACAAGGCAGTTAAAGCTGCAATTGGTCTGGAAAAAATTGCAGAAGACACAAGAGTGCAGACAATAGTTTTCAGAATTGCTTCTACAATATACAATTCAGAAAAACGACCGGATTGGAAAGGAAGCAAGGAAATATTTCTTGCACAGGTTGTAAGAATTGTTGGGGAGTTTATTCTGTCCGATAAAATCACAATCAAACATGATTTGTTTCATCAGGATGATTCAAAAAAGAAGATATTGATGATTCTCAACATGAATAAAATCATTCAGCACATCTGGTCAGAAATACGAGTTGAAAATACTGAAAAATTAACTCCTGTTTTTGACAAGGAGAATTCAATCAGATCAACATCCGGTGTAAGAACCTGGTTTACAAGTAAACCTTGCGAATGGATTGAAAAATCACATATCAGCCATTGCGTATATGACAGCGGATGGGAAGCCACGGAAGCATATTTTCTTGAAAAATCGGATTTAGTCACATCTTTTGTAAAAAATGATCATTTAGGATTTACAATTCTATATAATCACAAAGGGGTCATAAGAAAATATTATCCCGACTTTATTATCAGGCTGGCAAACGGCGAATACATGATACTTGAAACAAAAGGTAAAGATAGTCGGCAAAACCAAACGAAACGAGAATATCTAAATGAATGGATAAAAGCAGTTAATGAACAAGGCGGCTTTGGCAAATGGCATTGGGATGTTTCTTTTGAACCATCGGATATTGAGAGTAAAGTTAAGAATTCAATATCCATGTCCTCTGGGCATGGATATTGAATTCTTAACACTGTTAGGCCAAAAAAAATATAAGGTGAAACGTGAAATTTGAATGGGATCAAAGAAAAGCGAAGTCCAACCTAAAGAAACATGGGATTTCTTTTCAGGAAGCTACTACAGTGTTTGGGGATGCCTTGTCGATAACATTTGACGATCCCGACCATTCAATCGACTATCATCGGCTTTTGACATTTAGATTATCACGAACCGGCAAACTGCTCATTGTATCCCATGCAGAGAGAAGCAAAACAATGAGAATTATCGGTGCCAGACCTGTGACAAAACAAGAGAGGCAGATATATGAAGAAGGTTAAGAAAAAAGATGGAATAAGGCCTGAATATAAAAGGGAAGACCTTGGTGTTGGAGTACGCGGCAAGTATTATGATGCGTACCAAGAGTCACACAACGTTGTGTTGCTTAAACCAGAAGTAGCGAAAGCGTTTCCGACAGAAGAAGCTGTAAATGAAGCCTTGATGTCGTTAATCAGGGTGGCCAAAACATCGATGGGCCTAACGAAAGACTCAACCTCAACCTGACCCCGCAGTAAGATGCAAAGTTATGTGGAATATTGTACATTTAAACTCTATAGCAAACTTTCAACTTCTTGATTCTGGCACTAATAGAGGCAAAAAAAATGAAAACATCACGAAAACCCAACTAAGATTGCCGAATCGGCTAGCCTGGGGTCTTTTTCCCTGATAAATATGATTGATTTTAGTGGCAACGGGTGTAACCGGGCACTATTAATCATGTCGAAAATGATCGCCATCTGCCTCTGACCCCTTTTCAAGACTTTCAAGCGCTTCCCAGCGAAGGTAGGCTGCTTTGATTTCATCTTCCAATTCAGTGAGATGTGCCTGGGCACTTGCAATCTCTTCTTTTCTCTTTTTGTAAAACATGGGATCGGACATGATCGCATACAGTTCCTTTTGCTCAGCTTCAAAGGTGTCGATCTTAAGGGGCAGCTCTTTAAGTTCCCGCTTTTCCTTAAATCCGAGCTTGCGCTCCTTCGGGCGACTGGTTTCAGGCCCATGTTTATTGCAAGACTTTTTTGCCGGCAAACGCTCCTGTTTGGGCTGCGGTCTTTGAATCAGCCAGTCATCATAACCACCGGCATATTCGTTTACCTGGCCTTGACCCTCAAAGACCAGTGTGCTTGTAACCACATTGTTCAAAAAAGCCCGATCATGGCTTACAAGTAAAAGGGTTTCCTGGTACTCTAAAAGAAGTTTCTCTAAAAGTTCCAGGGTTTCCGCATCAAGGTCGTTGGTGGGCTCATCCAGCACAAGAACATTGGCCGGCCTTGTAAAAAGCTTTGCCAGCAGCAGCCTGTTTTTTTCTCCCCCGGAAAGAACATGCACCGGTGTACGGCATCTCTCCGGTGAAAAAAGAAAATCCTGAAGATAACTTATCACATGGCGCTTTTGGCCGTTAAATATGATAAAATCGTTGCCTTCGCCGATATTTTCCTGGACGGTTTTGTGTGTATCTAATTGCGCCCTGAGCTGGTCGAAATAGGCCACCTGGAGATGAGTGCCATGGCGGACACGCCCTTTGTGCGGAAAAATTTCTTTTAAAAGAATTTTTAACAAAGTTGTTTTGCCGACTCCATTGGGGCCGATAATACCTACCTTGTCCCCGCGCATGATTACAGTGGAAAAATTCCGGATGATAGGGGTTGCGCCATACAGAAAACTGATATTCGTTGCTTCTATAACGAGCTTTCCGGTTTTTTCCACTTCCTGAACCTGCATTCTGACATTACCGCTTTGCTTGCGGCGTACCCGAAAAGCTGCTCGCATCTTTTTCAGGGCTCTGACACGCCCTTCATTCCTGGTTCGGCGGGCCTTGACGCCCTGCCTGATCCAGATTTCCTCCTTTGAAAGTTTTTTATCAAACACCCTGTTCCGGTTTTCTTCTGCTTCAAGAAAAGCCTCTCTTCGTTCCAAATAAGTTGCATAATTACAGTTATAAGAAACAAGGCCGCCTTGATCCAGCTCTATGATCCGGTTGGCTATCTTTTTCAGGAAAGCACGATCATGGGTGATAAAGAGCAGGGTTGTTACGTTGCGCAGAATAAATTCTTCCATCCATATAATGGAGTCAATGTCAAGATGGTTGGTCGGCTCGTCCAGCAAAAGAATGTCCGGCTGCATGGCAAGGGCACTGGCAAAAAGCGTGCGTCGTTTCATGCCTGCTGAAAGGTCTGCGAATTTTTTTCCAGGATCAAGCAGGGTTCTGGACAGAATGCTTTCAACCTGCCTTAAAAGTTCCCATCCGTTGTCAGAATTCAACCTGTTTTGCAGTTCATCCCGCCTTTTTACAAGTTCGGGAGTGTCAACAGTCTCAAGCTGTCTACAGATTCTGTTGTGCTCTGCCAGCGCTATGCCCTTTGGCCCCAGACCTTCGGCAATCACATCAAAAATAGTGCCGTCGAATCCGGTGGGCACATCCTGGTCCAACACAGCCACGGCAGCTCCCTGCTGACGCCAGACATCACCGCTGTCAGGAAGAATTTCGCCGGCCAGGAGCTTCAGAAGGGTGGACTTGCCCACGCCGTTGCGACCCAGCAAGCAGACACGTTCCCCTTTTGCAATCTGAAACATTACCTTTTCAAGCAGGGGCGGATCACCAAAGCCCCAGCATACCTCCCGCATACCGATCAGCGCCATAAATCAATTCGCCAGGTCTGATGCCTATTGCACAGGTCATCCTTCAACATAATATCAACTTCGACTCCGGGTATTATATCTTGCAAAGCCCAATCCCGCATCAGTTAATCTCCCTTGTCTTAAAAAACTCTATCTCAGGCCACTCTTTCATACAGTAGTCGAGCTGCCATTCACTGCTTGTCAGAAAGGCGAGACAGCCTTCAGCATCTCTTGCCATGTTGGTTATATTCTTTTTCTCAAATTCAGCCATTTTTTTGGGATCATCACACCTGACCCAGCGTGCCACATTAAAATTCACAGGTTCATATATGGCATCCGCACTATATTCTGCCTTGAGACGAGCCATGGTCACCTCGAACTGGAGGACACCGACCGCCCCCAGAATATAGTCTCTGCCCGCAACAGGTCTGAAAACCTGGACAGCCCCCTCCTCTGCGAGTTGGATCAATCCTTTCTGAAGTTGCTTGGCCTTTAACGGATTCTTCAGGCGCACACGCCTGAAATGCTCAGGTGCAAAATTGGGAATCCCGCTGAATTTCAAAGGTTCTTTTTCGGTAAATGTATCGCCGATCTTTATGGTTCCGTGGTTATGGATACCAATAATATCTCCCGGAAATGCCTCCTCCACATTTTCCCTGTCCTGTGCCATGAAGATTGTCGCATTAGCAAAAGTTACCTCTTTTCCGATTCTGTGGTGGACAACTCTCATCCCTTTTGTAAATTTTCCTGAACAGATCCTGACAAACGCAATCCTGTCCCTGTGAGCAGGGTCCATATTGGCCTGTATTTTAAAAGCAAAGCCTGAAAACTCTTTTTCGTATGGCGAAACCTCACGGGAAACAGCCGATCGCATACCTGGATGGGGGGCCAGTGCCACAAATGCATCCAGCATCTCTTTAACACCAAAATTATTAATGGCGCTTCCGAAAAAAACCGGCGTCTGGCTGCCTTTTAAAAAATGTTGGCGCTCAAACGGTTCGACGGCGCCTTCAAGCAGTGCAATATCTTCCCGCAATTCATCTGCCTGTTCCCTTAAAACTTCATGCAGAACAGGATCAGACAGATCATTAATAACGATCCCTTCCTGCCCAAGGGTTTTTCTGCCGGGTTCAAAAATATGCAATTGTTTGTGAAAGAGATTATATACACCCTTAAAGCGCTTGCCCATACCAATAGGCCAGGAAAGCGGTGTACATTCGATCTGCAGTTTATTTTCAATATCATCCAGGATATCAAGCGTTGTCATGCCTTCACGATCAAGCTTGTTTATGAATGTAATGATCGGGGTGTTACGCATCCTGCAGACTTCCATGAGTTTTTCAGTTTGAGGTTCTACCCCCTTGGCGCTGTCAATCACCATCAAGGCACTGTCAACAGCAGTCAGCACCCTGTATGTATCTTCTGAAAAGTCCTGGTGTCCAGGAGTGTCGAGCAAATTAATCTCAAAATCCCTGTAGTTAAACTTCATTACAGAAGTTGTAACTGAAATACCTCTTTCCTTTTCAATCGACATCCAGTCACTGGTAGCATGCCTGGCAGCTTTTCTTGCCTTAACGGCCCCTGCCTGCTGGATCGCCCCTCCAAAAAGGAGAAGCTTTTCCGTCAGCGTGGTTTTGCCTGCATCAGGATGGCTGATAATTCCGAATGTTCGTCTCCGGTTAATTGCTTTTTGATTAAAACTATCCATAAATTTTAAAACCCCGCAAGCCGTTCAAGCGCTTTGTTATAGCCGCTGATAACATTTTCCCACAAAAAAACCTCATTTTCTTTGCCAGCCTGCTCTAAATTTTTTCATATCTCGTTTAAAATGTATGCTTAGGAACGTGGAGGAAATAACTTCCCCAAGTAGGCGCACATATTTAGGTCGAATTTGTTCGATCTCAAATCACAAAAGTTGATGGAATAGCGAGCTATTTCAATACCGCAGTCCAACCCCAGTGTCTCTTTTCGTTTGCTGAAGAGGAGTAAGCTTCCATCTCGGCGCGGCGGTTTTTCCCCGTTCCTAACGCAGTGAAATTATTTGTCTGAAAATCTATATGCAAAGACGACACATATTCATAAACTGAAGTGGAGCCCAAGTCAAGGACAAGCGTGTCCAAATTGCCTAAGGAACGGGGACGAAATAACTTGGCCCTATGTTCTCTTGAAGCTAATTCTGGCCGTTCAGCCGAACCGAGAAGTACGTACCCGTATGCTGCATTGTGAGATGTCCCTATCCCGACAGTCTTAACGCTTAGGAACGTGAACGAAATAACTTCCCCAAGTAGGCGCACATATTTGGGTCGAATTTGTTCGATCTCTGATCACAAAAATTGAAGGAATAGCGAGCTATTTCAAGATGTTTATGATCTGAGATTGGATAAAGGCGGCCTGAAGCTGTGATGCATAGTTGGTGAAGTTATTTCGTCCACGTTCCTTAGTAAGAATGAATCGTTGGTAGTCCCTATAAAACAGTTCAGGTCAATAATTTCAATAAATTAGCGCACCTTTGGTGCGGGCTTTTAGCTAACGGTTGATGGCTGGCATTTGCAAATGTTGAAAAAGTGTAAACTACAAAATGAAGGACACCAAACAATTTGCAAAATTTCCGGTTTTTGCTTCTTGACACCAGCATCATATTATGCTATTTGATAAGAAATATTTTTTAACTATAGTTTGGCAATAAAACAGTAAAGTTTAATTAAAATTTGGGAGGTTTAATATGGCAGTTTATGTTTACGGGCACAAAAATCCTGATAGTGATTCTGTGTGTGCCGCAATTGCTCTTGCTGATCTGAAAAGCAAGATAGGCGTTGAGGCTGTACCCGTTGTACAGGGCGAATTGAACCCTGAATCCAACTTTATTCTGAAAAAATTCGGAGTCAGCGCACCCGAAATCATGACCAGCGGTGCCGGCAAGCAGGTTATCCTGGTTGATCATTCTGATCTTGCACAGAGTCTGGATGACTTAAAAGATGCTGAAATTCTGGGCATTGTTGACCATCACAAACTCGGCGATGTAACTACTACAAATCCCCTGGAATGCTGGATTTGGCCTGTCGGCTGTACATGCACCGTGCTAAAAGCAATGTATGGATTCTTTGGAGTTGAAATCCCCAAGCCTATCGCCGGCATTATGCTATGCGCCATCCTGAGCGATACAGTCATTTTCAAGTCAGCTACCTGCACAGACCAGGACAAGGAAGCTTCTGAGGCTCTGGCCAAGATTGCCGGCGAATCAGATTTGGCCGCACTGGGTATGGAGATGTTCAAGGTTAAGTCAGCGGTTGAAGGCACACCCGCAAGGGAACTTGTATTGCGGGATTACAAAGATTTTGATATGAGCGGCAACAAGGTGGGAATTGGCCAGCTTGAGGTTGTTGATCTGTCCATTCTGGATAGCGTCAAGCCTGCTCTTGCTGAAGATATCAAGGCTCTTAAGACAGAAGGCGGCAGACATTCTGTATTCCTGCTATTGACCGACATCATGAAAGAAGGCTCTGAAATGCTTATTGCATCTGATGATGAGTCTGTTGTCCAAAAGGCTTTTGGAATTGCTCCTGAGGGTGGAAAAGTCTGGCTGGAAGGAGTTATGAGCCGCAAAAAACAGGTTGTTCCAAATTTCGAAAAAGCCTTTGCAGGCTAGTATTTTATTGTTTTGCATAAAAAAGCCCGGATATGCATATGCATGCCGGGCTTTTTCTTTAACCTAAATTGAGCGATTTTTTGCTCGATCTGCGCCTATCTCTTGCGCATAAAGGCTTCGCAAAAATCCTCGATATATCCACGGGTATACCTGCGGTTTTTGCAAATCCTTATGCATCAAGATCTCAGCACATATCTTCGCAAAAAATTGCTCAACTTAGGCTTAAATTATGAGCAGAAAACGTCATATTTTATATATTGTAATAGCTATTATAGCCTTAACTGCTATATATCTTATTGTTCACAACATGCCCGAAAAATCGCCGCGTTTAAATGAATTTGAAAAAAATATCCAAAATGTAAACCCGCAACAATCAGATAAAAAAAAAGTTCATCTATACTTTGCTGATAAAGGTAATTCCTTTCTAATAGCTGAAGAAAGAATCATCGCTCAATCTCCTGATCCTGCAGAATTTGGCAAAACCATTATTGAGGCTCTTATAAAAGGACCGATTGAAGGACTTATGCGAACAATACCTGTGGGCACAGCTCTCAGCGCTTTCTATATCACACAAGATGGAACCGCTTATGTAGACCTAACAAAAGAGGTTAAAGAGCGTCATCCAGGCGGAATTAAAACAGAACTTATTACAATATACTCAATAGTTAATTCATTAACTCTAAACATTTCCGGAATCAATGCCGTAAAAATACTGATTGGGGGATACGAATCCATGACTCTATCAGGCCATATTGATCTGCGGTTTCCCCTTAAAGCCAACATGCTATTGATAAGATAATGAAAAAAAACAATATTAACAGAATAAGAAATATTGGTATTATAGCGCACATTGATGCCGGAAAGACAACCGTTACAGAGCGAATACTTTATTATACGGGCAGATCACACAAAATCGGCGAAGTCCATAACGGTGAAGCCGTAATGGACTGGATGCCCGATGAACAGGAAAGAGGCATCACTATAACTTCTGCCGTTACCACTTGCATGTGGAAGGATAACGAAATCCATATCATAGATACTCCAGGGCATGTTGATTTTACAATTGAAGTAGAACGCTCTCTGAGAGTGCTTGACGGTGCCATAGGTATTTTTTGTGCCGTCGGAGGCGTGGAGCCGCAATCGGAAACAGTCTGGAGACAGGCTGACAAATATCTTGTCCCCAAAATAGCCCTTATCAACAAGCTGGACAGAATCGGAGCTGACTTTTTCGGCACAATAAATATGATGAAAGAAAAGCTTAATGCAAATCCTCTTATTATGCAACTGCCAATCGGAATTGAAGAAAACTTTGCAGGCATAATTGACCTTATTACAATGAAACAAACCATCTGGGACAATGATACACTTGGAGCAACATACACAACTAAAGATATATCCAGTGACTATCTTGATAAGGCAAATGAATATCGCGAAAAGCTTATTGAAACAATAGCCGAAATTGATGACGAAATAATGGATGCCTATCTTTCCGAATCTCAAATCACCAATGAAAGCCTTCTTAATGCCATACGAAAAGCAACTATTAATTTAAATCTGGTTCCTGTATTATGCGGAAGCGCCCTGAAAAATAAAGGAATTCAGCCGCTTCTTGATGCAATTGTCAGCTTCCTTCCAGGCCCTGTGGACATTCCTCCTATTAAAGGATCGCATCCCGATACCGGCAAAACGATTGAATGCCCGGCAAAAGATACTGAGCCGCTGGCAGCGCTGATATTCAAGGTCTCAATGATTGAGGGAAGAAAACTTTCCTATGTCAGAATATACAGTGGAAAAATGGAAGCCGGACACGAAGTTTACAATCCTTTTCGCAAGAAAAAAGAGAAACTTTCCCGCATTCTAAGAATGCATGCCAATAAAAAGGAGCGTGTAGAAAAGGCTGGTGCAGGCAGTATTATTGGGGTTATAGGATTAAAAGAATCTTCAACAGGTGAAACGCTTTGCAACATTGATTATCCCGTATTGTTTGAAAAAATAGAATTTTATGAACCAGTAATATCTGTCGCCATAGAGCCCAAAACCCATGCCGACCAGGAAAAATTAGACCAGGTTCTTAATAAATTTATAGCGGAAGATCCAACATTGAGGCTTCGTGAAGATGAAAATACAGGGCAGAAAATTCTTTCCGGAATGGGAGAACTTCACATGGAAGTCATAATCAGCCGGATGCAGCGTGAATTTAACACAAGCGTTAATGTAGGAAAACCACAGGTTGTTTACAGAGAAACCATAGCTAGTGAATCTGAAGCCTCTGCTGTATTTGACAAGGAAGTCGCCGGGCGTCACCTTTTTGGCGAAGTAAAATTAAAACTCAGGCCGCTGGCCAGAGGAAAGGGTAAAAAATTCAGATCGGAAATTTCCCCTGAAACAATCCCTGAAGTCTTTATTAATGCTATCGAAAAAGGAATTATGGAATCTCTGGAAAACGGGGCATTGATGGGATACCCTGTTGTAGATGTTGAAGCAATTGTTACAGGCGGATCCTGCAAAGAATCGCTTGCCTCGGAACTCGCATATACCGTTTGTGCGTCCATGGCCTGCAAAGAGGCTCTATTGAATGGAGAACCTTTTCTTCTGGATCCGATTATGTTTGTTGAAGTGTTTGTTCCGGAATCTTTCCTGGGAGACGTTATCGGTGATCTTAATTCCCGGGGAGGAAAAATTGAATCTATAGAGCCTAAAACAGGATTACAGTCAATAAAAGCAAAAATACCCCTGGCTCAGATGTTTGGTTACTCAACTTCATTAAGATCCGCAACCCAGGGTCGAGCGACATTTAGTATGCAGTTTTCCCATTTTGACCGAATATAAAGGACAGGCTGAAGGTGAAAGGCTGAAGGCTAAAACCAAAGCTTCCTTCTACCTTCAGCCTATCCCTGCTCCTCAGCGATTTTCTGTCTTCTCATGACTGATTGGCTTGCTTGTGGGGTGTCCGAATACTTCAGCCGGATGCTTTGCCATTGTTATCCTTTCCTCCGATTAAACGTTTCCATCCTTTTTTGATATCTTCTTCGCTGGCATCTGAGCCCAAAAATCAGCCCAGAGCTGTTCCGCAATCATGACAAAAACTATATAGACTTTCAGATAATTAATTTCACAAGGCCAGAAGGAGGAAGGCGTATTAGTTATACGTCGACGACTGATAACACAGTGAAGGTTTTAACCATTTCCCTGGTTTCTCTTTTGCAATAGTTGGTTGCAGGACCAGCACGGTATCGTGTTTCAGAGATTTTAAACCCATAATATGAACGTCAATAATCGACACAACCATACTCGAAAAAATTTTGACAGGTCACTATATTGTACGCGGTCAAAGTATGGAGGATCGGTAAGGAACGGGGACGAAATAACTTCCTCAAGTAGGCGCATAGATTTGGGTCGAATTTGTTTGATCTCAGATCACAAAAGTTGATGGAATAGCGAGCTATTTCAATATTTTTGGGGTTTGAGATCGAACAAAGGCGGCCTGAATCTGTGATGCATAGTTGGGGAAGTTAATTCGTCCACGTTCCTTAGGTTCAATTATAATTGTTGCTTATATTGCGCAGAACGTAAGCCAGTATTCCGCCATGCCTGTAGTAACTGAGCTCTATTGGAGAGTCAATTCTTGCAATGACCCGAAATTCAGTTTTTTTGCCATCTTTTTTTTGAGCAAAAACACTGAGTTCCTTCAACGGCTTAAATTTATCTTCTATTCCAGCTACTTCATAAATCTCTGTCCCATCTAAGTCCATGGATTTATGGTTTTCACCTGGTTTGAACTGAAGAGGCAGGATTCCCATACATATTAGGTTGCTTCTGTGTATGCGTTCAAAACTTTCAGCAATTACCGCCTTAATACCCATGAGATATGTTCCCTTGGCGGCCCAGTCGCGTGAACTGCCGGTACCGTAATTTTTACCTGCAATTACAAGCAAGGGCGTATCTTCTTTTTGGTATTGCATTGCCGCATCATATATTGTCATTTTTTGACCATCTGGTAAAAAAACCGTCCAGCCGCCGTCAATACCGGGTACAAGCTTATTTTTTAAGCGGATGTTTCCGAATGTTCCTCTCATCATTACTTCATGATTCCCGCGGCGTGAACCAAACGAATTAAATTCAGAAGGAGTTAAACCCAGATCGATAAGATATGACCCTGCCGGGCCGTCAGCCGGAATTGCCCCTGCCGGTGATATGTGATCGGTTGTTATACTATCGCCTAACAATGCCAGAATCCTGGCTCCTTTTATATCCTGAAGTTCAGGAATTGTTTTGTTTATGTTTTTTAAAAAAGGGGGTTCTTTGATATATGTGGATTTTGAGTCCCAATTAAAAAGAGTTCCTTCGGGAACAGGAAGCGTTTTCCATTGGTTAGATCCTTCAAACGCATTTTCATAAGCTTTTTTATACATTTCAGGACGTATAACTCTTTTTACGGTGTTTTTGATTTCTTTTGTGGATGGCCAGATTTCACGAAGATATACAGGCTTGTCGTTGTTATCCAATGCGATTGGTTCTTTATCAAAATCAATGGTAACTTTTCCGGAAATAGCAAAAGCAATGACTAATGCCGGTGAAGCAAGGAAATTTGCTCTGGTAAGAGGAGAAATTCTTCCTTCAAAATTACGGTTGCCGCTGACAACAGATGCTGCCACAAGGTCATGGTTTTTTACTGCATCAGCCACTGCCTTTGGCAGAGGGCCGCTGTTTCCAATACAGGTAGCACATCCATATGCCACAAGATGGAACTTTAAAGCCTCAAGATACGGCATAAGCTCCGCTGCTTTTAGATAATTGATTGCAGCTTTTGATCCTGGAGCAAAGCTGGTTTTAACCCATGGTTTTACTGATAGTCCCCGTTCAACTGCTTTTTTGGCCAGCAGTCCGGCGCCAATCAGGACATTTGGATTTGATGTATTGGTACAGCTTGTGATTGATGCAATTACAACTGATCCGTGGCTGAGCTTAAATTTTTCGCCATGCATATCTACATCAATTTCGTTTTTTATAGTAATTTCTGTAGATGATCCATCAGTTGAAGACTCCTCCTTAAAGTCATTTAAAAAAGTTTTTTTAATTTTAGAAAGAGGAATTCTTTCTTGTGGACGTCTTGGGCCTGCCATGCTCGGCTCTATGTCGCTCATGTCGAGTTGGATTGTATCGTTAAAAAGAGGATCTTTTGTTGTTTTTGTTCTGAAAAGCCCCTGTTCTTTACAATAGCTTTCTATCAGGGCAATAACTTTTTCAGAGCGACCGGTTAAGCGAAGGTACTTTATTGTTTCATCATCCACAGGGAAAAAACCCATTGTTGCACCGTATTCAGGAGCCATATTTGCTATAGTAGCACGATCTTCCAGGCTTAAGGCATTAACGCCGGGTCCAAAGAATTCAACAAATTTTCCAACTACTCCTTTTTTTCTCAGCAACTCAGTAATGGTAAGTACAAGGTCTGTGGCTGTTGTCCCTTCAGGTAAATCGCCGGTTAATTGAAAACCTATCACTTGTGGCGTAAGCAGGTAATATGGGCTGCTCAGCATAACAGCCTCCGCCTCAATACCTCCAACGCCCCAGCCGACTACACCGATTCCATTGATCATTGTTGTATGTGAATCAAGGCCTACAAGGGTGTCAGGGAAAGCCATCCTCTGACCGTCATTATTTTTGACAAAGATAACTCTTGCAAGATATTCCAGGTTTACTTGGTGTATTATACCCGTAGCTGGAGGAACGACGCTTAAATTTTCGAAATTTTTCTGGCCCCATCGCAAAAAGGTGTATCGCTCAAAATTACGCTTGAATTCTTTTTCAACATTATATTCAAAAGATTCTTTGGATCCGAAAGAATCAACCTGAACCGAATGGTCTATGACCAGCTCAACAGGAATATGAGGATTTATTTTTATTGGATTTATCTGCAAACGTTTTGCAGCTTCACGCATACCGGCCATGTCCACCAAAGAGGGGACTCCGGTAAAATCCTGCAGCAGTATGCGAGCAGGCATAAAAGGCACTTCATGATACACCGAGGCATCAGCATTCCATCCGGCCATATTTTCTATATCAATTGTTGTAATAATATTGCCGTCTTCATTTCTAACAAGGTTTTCAAGCAGGATTTTTATGCTAAAAGGCAAACGGTCAATCCCGTTAAAACCTGAATCTGCCAATTTGCTGAGACTGAAATAACCAACTTGATCATCTGAGGTGTTTAAAATGGATTTTGCTCCAAAACTGTTCTTAAAATCAGCCATATGACCTCCGAAATCTGTTAAGGAATAGGGACGAAATAACTTCCCACAACTATGCATCACAGATTCAGGCCACCTTTGCCCGATCTCAAATCCCAAAAATATTGAAACAGCCAGCTATTACATCAACTTTTGTGATTTGAGATCGAACAAATTTGACCCAAATCTATGCGCCTAGTTGGGGAAGTTATTTCGTCACTGTTCCTAATTTATTTTTGACAAAGAAAAATTTAAAAACATAAAAAAATTAACTTTACAACCTTTTGTTTTTTTCTTGAGAGTCCAAAGTTTTGCCGAGCCCTAAGAATTTATTTGATATTATTTTTTTGTTCTTGACAAAAATTTCTAATTTGATTATAAGATTTTCTTTAATAACCTGATTTATATCTTACTATTTATTTAATTTTTATTAAACTATTGTTAATATAGAGCAGGTTTTATTTTTATTTGAGAATGGGATATCAGAAACGGGCTTGAGTTATGAATCTGGACAACTTATTAAAGCAAAATAAAGACGCTATAGTAAAAAAATGGCTGATCTTAATTTTTGAGACCTATCCTGCTGACACCGCCAAATTTATGAAGAGGCAGAAAGATCCTTTTGCTAATCCAGTCGGCAATACCCTTTCTGTAAATTTAGGGCCGCTTTTTGATGAACTCCTTAATGAGATGAATTATGAAACCATCACATCTTGTCTTTATCCTATTCTAAGGGTTAGAGCTGTACAGCCCATTTTATCCTCGTCACAATCAACCGGTTTTATCTTTTTGTTAAAAAAAGTTATAAAAGAGAGTTTGAAGAAAGAACTCTCGGATAAAAATATTTTAAACGAGTTATTGTATTTTGAAACAAAGATAGATGAATTGACCTTGATTGCTTTTGATATTTATCTAAAATGCAGAGAGAAAGTTTATGAGATAAAGGCAAACGAGGAGAGAAACAGAACCTTCCGTGCATTTGAGAGGGCGGGTTTGTTAACTGAGATTTCGGCAGATGGACCGAGTCTTTGAAGATTCAAATATTACTATGGAGGCTTCAGGCAGCAAGCAATAAATAGACTTTCAGATAATTCATTTCACAAAACTAGAATGAAAAATCTGAGTAAGACGCGCTGAGTTGTAAGTCGTCGAAGATTTTGACTGATAACACAGTAAAATTATTTATCTGAAAGTTTAAAGTCGTTCAAAATAAAATTTGAAAGTTGCTGTGAAGCCATAAAGCGAGGTAATGTTAATGAATGAAAAGTATTTGTATTCCCTCATAGCAGTTTTTGCTCTTTTTCTGGTCGCCTATGTGGGCGTTGAAGCAGCGGGGTTTTATTGGCTGTTTGGAATTATTATTCCCTACCTGGCCTTGATTACATTTATTGTGGGATTTGTAATGCGAGTCAATGACTGGGCGCGTTCTCCGGTTCCATTTGCTATTCCCACAACATGTGGCCAGCAAGAATCGCTTCCATGGATCAAACCCAATAAGATTGATAATCCATTTTCAACAGGTGGTGTTATTATAAGGATGATCCTGGAAATATTGTTATTCCGTTCATTATTCAGGAATACAACATGCAAATTGAATGAGGGGCCGACGATTTCTTATGTATGGGAAAAGTGGCTGTGGTTGTTTTCGCTGGCTTTTCACTATTCGTTCCTTGTTGTGCTGGTGAGACATCTGCGTTTTTTCCTTGAGCCCGTTCCTGTGTGTTTTCAAATTCTTGATAAGATTGACGGGTTTCTTCAGATCGGGCTGCCTGGTGTCCTGATTTCCGGTGTAGTTCTTTTGGCGGCGGCAATGTTTTTGCTTCTCAGAAGAATAATAATCCCACAAGTAAGATATTTTTCACTTGCTGCAGACTTTTTTCCTTTATTTCTAATTATCGGTATCGCTGTATCCGGAATAATGATGCGTTATTTTACAAAGGTAGATATCGTTGGCGTTAAGGAGCTGACAATGGGCCTGGTAACGTTTCATCCCCACATTCCGGATGGTATAGGGGCCATTTTTTATGTTCATGTATTTTTTGTCAGCGTTTTGCTGGCATATTTTCCTTTCAGTAAATTAATGCATTTAGCTGGAGTATTCATGAGTCCGACGAGAAATGTCCGTTGTAACACCAGGGCTCATAGGCACATAAATCCCTGGAATCCGGAAGTTAACGTTCATACATATCAAGAGTATGAAGATGATTTTAGGGAAAAAATGATAGAAGCTGGACTCCCAGTGGAAAAGGAGTTGTAATGGCAGATTTAAAAGCAGATGAACTAATTGCAAGGACAGATTTTACCCCGCCCAGAACTGGGTGGATGGACACCCCCACTGTAATTAGAGAGGGGATGTTTTGCTATGCTGCTAAACCTAAGAGCGTTGAAACACTTGGCCTTCCATATCCAAGAGAATGGAATCCCCTTCATGATGATTGGAAACTTCCCGAAAATTGGAAAGAAATCATTATAGAGGGGATGAAGGACAGGCTGGAAAGGTTTAGAACATTTAAAATTTTTATGGACATCTGTGTGCGGTGCGGTGCATGCGCTGACAAATGTCATTTTTTTATCGGAACAGGCGATCCAAAAAATATGCCTGTTGTTCGAGCAGAGCTTCTCAGGTC
>JABZFQ010000309.1 GCA_014237365.1 Desulfobacteraceae bacterium
GTCCGGTCAAGAACAAACGATGGAGAAACAGATAACGAGGTAACAGTCAGGTCGGTTAATCCGTTGTTGCAAGAATTCCACGAAACTCCACCATCTATTGACTTGAAGACCCCACCGCCCCTGGTTCCGGCAAAGACAACCTTATCAATTTCATAGGACGGTGAAAAAGCTACAAAATTCATCTTAAAATGAGGAAGGCCAATTTGTGACGGCCCCCATGATATCCCCTTGTTTGTAGATTTCAAAAGAAAAAAATTTCCATGTGTTAGGTTGCAAAAAACTGTTTTATCTAGTTGATAACGAGGACTTATAGCAAGTGTATCTACAGTATCATGCGGTGAATGAGACCAAACCAGATTTGTTTTAATGTTCATAATCCAAAATAGAATTGCTCCAAAAATTATTAATTTTGTCAATACACATTCTCTTTCTAACATATTCTTAACTCCTTATTCGGTGAGCAATGCAGCATCAAGAGCAAGGCGCGAAGGTGCCCAATAGCAAGCTATTCCAAGCCCGAGCAACACAGCTATTGATGTTCATGGCCAGCGAAAAATCGCAAGTTATGGCCTTTCGAGGTATAATCAAATCGAAGGACATCAATGGCGTCAAGAATAACTACAGTTCCTTCAGAGCTAGGATTGCTTCGACCTGTCACTTTAATAGTTAGCTTATGAACGCCGAGATCACCCAGTTCATATTCAAAAACTGGTACTTGCCATTGAGTAGCGGGGGCGTAGAGATCTACTTCTTCTTTGAAGATACCATCAATATAGACTTCAGCAATTCCCATCCATTTTCCCTTTGTGCCAATCCAGGAAACTCCAGTACCTACAAATTCTAACCAAATTTTTCCACCTATGCTTCTGGAACACGTAATTTTTGACGCACTAGCATACGAAAATGGCAACGTCCACCACTTCCCAGTCAGCACAAACATTTTCTCAGTTTCCTCAAAACGAACTACCGATGATATTCTCTGCCATGTTTGTGCATTGTCCTTTGTTTGAAAAACACCGGATGGTCCTCCAGTCCATAAAATCCGATCCAGATCATATTGCGGGGAAAGGCTTAGGCAATTCATAAATAAATCTGTCTGACCGAACCCTACACTATACCAGGTTTGTCCACGGTCCGTGGATTTAAATAGGCCAGAGCCTTTAGTGCCGGCAAAAATGGTGTGATCGAAGTGAAAAGCGGGAGAAATACCCATACTTTGGACATATAAATCGGTTATACCAGTACTTAAGCATTCCCAAGTTGCACCTCCATCGGTTGTTTTATACACACCGTCCCCATATGTTCCAACAAAGACGGTTGTATCAAACTTATAGTGTGGTGAAATTACTATCGATTTGGGATTAGAAGACCCTTCCCAAATCTGCTGCCAAGTTATCCCTCCATCTGTCGTCTTAAACACTCCGATTTTGGCTGCTGCAAATACTGTTTGGTCTGCCGAATATTGGGGTGAGATCGCCAAGTCATTGATGTCCGTATACCTTAAAACAGTGGGATACCAGTGAAGACCCCCATCGGTTGTTTTATACACACCGTCTTTTGCCGTTGCAGCAAATAGGGTTTTGTCAAAGTAGAAATCATGTGAAATTACTATCGATTTTATATCACCGACATTCTCCAATCCATAGTCCATCCTTCTCCATAATAAACCGGCATTGTCAGATCGAAAGACCGTTTGGAAACCACTACTGAATATAGTTTTGTCCTCGTTGAACTTTGGAGAAATTATTACACACCAGAGCAATGTTCTAGTCAAGCCGGTATTGACCACATCCCAATTTACTATATTTCCCTGTGTTTTATAGATTCCACCCTTATATGTGGTATAAAAAATTGTTCCATCAGTTGAGTAATAAGGAGAAATCGCTATTGATAAAACAGTTCCTGGGTCAATAGTATTAAGTTGTCTCCACGCATCTGCTCCATTTATGGATTTAAAAAGGCCCTCAAAAGCACCCAGAAAGATTGTCTGATCAACGGAGTAGGAAGATGAAATGGCTAATGAAAGCCAATGGTTATCTGTTTGGCCCGTCCATTCATTTAATCCCCTATTTACAGGTTCCCATGCACTCCCCCCATTAGTTGTTCTAAAAACACCTCGCTCACGGGTTGCTGCAAAGACGGTTTGGTCTAATTCATAAGTGGGAGATATAACCAGATCATTAATGTTGGTATCCAAGATTCCTTCATTGACTGTCTGCCAGGAAATGCCTCCATCCACTGTCTTGTATATGCCCTCTCTACTGCTCCCGGCAAAGACAGTGTTATCGGATGGATACATCGGTGAAATGGTCAACGACTCAAATTTAGAAGGAATCGCGGGACAAGCAAGTGGGATGAAAATCAAACCCCCATCCGCTGATTTAAAAATTCCTTGTCCCCTTGTAGCCACGAAAATGGTTTGATCTGTGATATATTTGGGTGATATAGCAATTGAGGTGATAGGAACTCCTATGGGAGAATTAACTAATAAGATCCAGTTACTACCCCCATCGGTAGATTTATAAAGACCGCCACCATCTGTTCCAGCAAAAACTGTTTGGTCTATTTCGTATGAAGGTGAAAATCCTATGCTTAATACAGAGTCACCATTCAGACCCCCATGCACCCAACTTTCTCCTCCATCGGAGCTGGAAAAGATACCATCCCCATTTGTTCCGGAAAAGATAGTTTTATCAGAATCAAGGGCTGGCGATACTGCCATACAAACAATAGGTTTATTTGTTTGCAAGCCATGTGTACATATCACCCAGGAACTTCCAGCGTTAGTGGATTTTTGAATTGTAGTACCTATGCTAATAAAAACAGTTTCATCAGAGGCAAATTCTGGTGATATTGCTACTCTTCTTACTACATCGTGTGGCTCATGGGCCATGACCATAGGATGTCTTATGAAAATCATAGCCAAGATAGTCAAATGGATATAGATTATAACAGCTATCCTTGTTTTTTTTTCCAACATTATAAATTTACCCCCCCAATACTTTGCAAATCATGACACATAAAACATCTATGCCCTAAGGACTTGCTCAAAAATAACTTCACATTTTTATGCGGCGATCCATCCCGCATGACTGCGTTGCTCGTCGGTTAAATAGCTCGCTATTCGCTTTCCTGGCGTCTTGTCATGCGAGTGCCTCGACACCTGAAAATATAAATTTATTTCGTCCCCGTTCCTAATGTTAAAAAACTCATAGAAATAATAGTCAATAGTTTTCTCTTTTTATCAATCCTCCTATGAGGGAACTCATAAATCATTATAAGAAGAAACATCTTCCCTCTCCAATTCCTCCAAATAAAGCGGTGTATCTGTAATCTCCAAAGTAACTAGACCTCTTTTAGTACTCCTCACCTTCTCTTTTCCAAAGACATCAGTAATCTTCACGTTCTTCCAGCTCGTTTTAAACTCAAAGGTTATTGACGATTCTTCCTCGCCAGTGAACAGATCTCTTCTCTCCCAAAGAATATATGCTTTCTTCCCGCCTTTGTTCTTGATTTTAAACAAATATAGATCCTCATCTTTAGTTTCAAGCCTTTCAATGGATTGTAGTCCCTTTAATTTTTTAACCATTCTTTGATAGGAATAAAAGGCGGGGTGCCTTTTATTCAACTCCCTATCCGTAAGACACATTTTACCAAAAACAATGCTAAATCCCCTTACATTTCTATGAGTTAGTGACCAGTACCATATCTTCGCAATACCAGATGACAAAGCTAAAGTATGTCTTTGGACGATGTCTCGACAATGGATTCTGTGTCTTTTCTCTTCAAGTTGTGGTGGGGAGCTTTGAATAAACATCTGCAATATAGGACTATCTTTACTTTTTTCTTGCGCCAATTCTCTTGCAATCTTCAAATAATTTTTAACTGCATTGTAATCCTCCTTTTTATACTCTCTCTTTTTCAATATTTCTATAGCTTCATTTTTTATTTCCTTAGCTTCTTCAAATTGAAAGGGGCTCGGCCCTCCGAGTTCCGTACATACTATGGGCTTTTCAAATCCAAGCTCCTTCATTCTATTCTTAAACCAATGAACCCTGTAAGGGATGGTGTATAAATCGTCATATAAATGGATATCAAAGAAATCAAAATAGTCCTTTCCTTCCTTAAAGATATGATCAAAAAAAGTTTTGTTGCCAGGTATATTCCCATTAAAGCCTCCACTATGACCTCCAACTATTACCTTTGCACCAGGAGAAGCCTCCTTTACCGCTTTGTAAAAAATTTTTAATGTCTTAACATATTCTTCAGCAGTACCCATCCATTGGCCTTTTACATCTGCCTCCCAATCATTCTCAAAATATTTAACCTTGCTTTTACAACGTTTTACTGTCTGATAAACAAAATTATAATAATCTTCCAAGGAAAGAGGAAAGGATGAAGTCTTCGCATGTTTTATTTTTGTAGCCCAATTAGAGCAAGATTTGAGTCGGATTAATGCAATGGTATCCTTATCTATTTGTCCTAAAAAATTATCTAAATATTTCCAATCAAACCGACCTTTCTTGGGCTCGATAGTTAACCAACGAAGGCTAATATGTGTTTGATTTATCGCCAATTCCTTTATATACTGAATAAAAGTTTCACCTTTATACCTATGTCCAAATGTTACCCCAAAGGGAGGTTCTGCAAAGGTCGCTTTAGTGGACCATATGACAGGAGGGATAATTCTTTCCTTCTGTACGATGAATTCTATCTTTTTTGAGCCTAGGCCCTTAAGTTTTCGTATAACTAACTCTGCTTCATGGTGCAGTTCTTCTACCTTCTCAAAATTCCTTTCCTCATAAGCCTGCCTTATCTGGCAATCAAGTTTGATTAACTCAGATACATTATATCCTTGAGATTTAAGTCTCTGGGATTCTGATCTGAGTTGTTGGTAGTTCTGCCTCAATTGGCGGGGTTGGCTTTGTGCATATACATATGATTGCAGAACGAACAAAACAGTTAAAACCAACAAAGCTATTATAGTTTTTTGTCTCATTTTTTCTTCTATACCATTGACAAATTTAATTCCTTTATTCACTTTTTCTAACTTTTCATAACGAGCAAGGCACCGCCATCTTTTCTGGTCACATCGGCAAAGTTGAAAGGCCATTGTTAAAACTGTTTTTGATGAAAAACAGCTTCTTCCCTTTGCGGTCCGCAACCTGACTGTTGCAAATGTTGATTCTATGGGGTTCGTTGTTCGAATATGCCTCCAGTGCTCTGCCGGAAAATTCGGTAGTGTTCCCCCCTAACCAAGATATTCCCCTTTTTAAACTTTGGATCGCCCAGCGAATTTTCGGGCAAACTTTGAATAGAATTTGTATGAGCCCAATCACCACCATGGGCAGATATCAGCTCTTCTGCCTCATCACTGAATCCAAACTCACCAAAGTGTTCGTACGTGTACCATTCCCAAACGATTTCTCCCTGGGGATTAACTTCAATGATGTAATCATCCAGAATAGTAATAGGGGATATTTCCGGCACATTCCTGTACCGACATGCTAACATCAGAGTGTTTCCAATCTTTCAAAATCATGATGTAATAAATGACCGGTGTCAGTATATTCCCAAACAATATTGCTATTCCAATCAAATTCCACCAAGCCATTAGAGTTGTTGCTCAATAAGATTTTTATGCAATATATTGTGATTTTTGATTGAACATAATCCTGCATATTGTATTTATTGCTTATTGGGCAACAACTCTATTGTAAGTAGCAACTACCAATTTGCCGGTTGATAATGGTTCAGCATACCACATCCTAAAACGACCATCGCCGTCCCAGCAATGAACTATGTCCCCGTTCATATCTATCAAGAGCACCTGATTCTTTGCCTTCGCGACATATATTGTGTATCCTGTGTAAACTTCCTCCGGCTTATAAATTGTTGTCCCAGTTGGATAGAGTGTTGGGGAAGCCAATGCACTTCCAACGACAATACTTATCAAGATAGGAATGGAAATGAAGTAGACCAGAGCCCTCATGTTTCTTGAATGCCCAGTGTAGTATATCATATAGAACCTACTTGTTAATGTATTGTCAGCCACTAGTTTTGTAATGATTTAAAAGTGCATAATCATAAGAGAGGCAAAATCTGCCAAGTAAATTAATGAATAAATTCCAGTCATATTAAACGGCATTCCAGGAGTATTATACGATTCAGCCAGCATTGGGTTTTGTGGATCAGAAACGTCTATGACCTGGAGCGTTCCTTTTTTATGTCCAAGATCGTCTATTTCAGATATATACACATAATCGTTACAGGCATATATCCGAAAGGCTTGTCCGGGGGTATCATACTGGCCTACATACATCGGATTTGAAGGATTCGAGATATCTATAATATGCAAACCTGACTCCCCGTCTGCGACAAAGGCATAAGCGTCGTCAATCGTAACGCCAATGGCCGCGCCGGGGGTATCATAGCACCCGATTAGCACTGGATTCGTGGGATTTGAAATATCAACAATTTCCAGGCCTGTTTTCCCGCTGGCCAGGTAGGCATAGTTTTTAGTAACACAAACATCCCAGACATTGTGTCCATAAGACCCAGCCCAGATTGGATTGATTGGATCACTGATGTTTAGAATCTGGAGACCGGATTCCAGGTCAGCAACGTACAAGAAGTCTCCTTTTCTATCGACAGCAAAGGCAGAGCCTGGAGTGTCGTAATGTCCAACTATAGTAGGATTTGATGGATTTCTGACATCTATAACCTGAAGGTTGGGGGAATCGGCTACATACAGATACCCATCTTTTACGCATGAGTCCTTGGCATAACCCGGAGTTTCGCAATAACCAACAGAAACCGGATTGAGCAGGTCTGATGTGTCAAGCACCCAGATTCCATTATCAGTGGCTGCATAAGCGTAGTTCTTATCTATAGTAATCCCATAAAACTCAGCGGCTGTGGAATATTGTCCCGCTAAAGCCGGGCTTGCAGGGTTTGAGATGTCAAGAATACTCATAGCGTCGGTCCATCCATCTGACAGGTACGCATACGAACCGCAGACGTGGACAGCGTATGCCCAGTTGTCTGGCGTAGTTGTATAAGCTCCAGCCAAAGTCGGATTTGCTGGATCTGTAATATCCAGGATGAACAAACCCCTATCACGATCTACAGCATAAGCTGTGTTACTTTCCACAAAAATATCCCAAACAAGGCTTTGGGCATCGTAATGACCGACAGGTGCAGGATTCGATGGATCAGAAACATCAACAATCTCCAGTCCGTTTTCGCCATCTGCTATGTATGCATGGTTCCCCTGTATATGAATTTTATACGCCTTATATGAGGGATAATGGCCAACAAGACCTGGATTATGGGGATCTGAAATATCTATGATTTCCATTCCGTTTTTTTTCTCTGCGACATATGCATAGTTTCCTTCCACATAAACACCATTGGCGTGAGCAGCGGTATTGAAGCTGCCAATTTTAACTGGGGCTGATGGCTCAGAAATATCTATGATTTGCAGCCCCGATGGTCCATCAGCTACATATGCATAAATCCCATTTAGAAACACATCCCGAGCTACCCCCGGTGTATCCCAGGAACCTACTTGGACAGGATTTGTCGGATTAGAGATATTAACAATTTGTAAGCCGCTCCAGTCATCGGCTATATAAGCGTACGATCCATTGACATCAATCGCTCTACAAGTGCCATGGAGATAGACTCGGCTTAAAAGTACAGGGTTTGTACGATCGGAAACGTCGAGAATTCCTAATCCGTTCCAAAAAGCACAATAGGCATGGTCATTAACCACTTTAGAGTCTATAATCCCGGTCCACAGCACGCTATTTTGATATTTTAAGTTGGCTTCCGGGGTTATTACCTTTTCAATATTTATAAACCAGCTTTCAGTTTCATATTTATATTGCTGCCAGACAACAAATAAATCGCCCTTTGTGTCTGCAGCAACTGATGGATTTACACAATGGTAATTGCTGCTCTTGACCGGCTCAGGATCTGACCATGTAGTTCCGCCATCAATGCTAGTGATCTTGTAGATCTGGGCAATACCATGCCTGTAATCTTCCCAGATGACTGCAAGGCCTTTTGGTGTAGAAACGATTGCCGGATTCCATGCTCCGGCCCCGCTGGCGGAGAGTTGCCTTGCTTCAGTCCATTGGGTCCCGTCAAAACTTCTTTTGTAGTAAACTTCGAAATGGCCATCCCTGCTATCTGCCCAAACTACATGAACGGCATAATCATCAGCTGCAATGGAGGGATCAATCGAATCTTTAGGAGAGTTTGTTATACGAAGTGCATCAAGCCATCCAGTGCCATCATTGGAAGTATAAAAGATTTCCCAGCCGCCAGTTTCATAGTCATATTTATAGTATGATACATGGTTGACCGAGTCGTGTGAGACAAGCGTAGGGCATTTCATATGCTTGCCTTGAATGGCAGACGATTCCAATAGTTCTTCGCCCAGGAATCTATTATGAGACATGAAAAACAAAAAGTTGTTCCACACAAGCTCCAAGTAATCCCCATTAAACATACTTTGAGGAGTCAAATTAGCTCCTATGGGACTAAGCTCTTCCAGTTGAACGATCTTTTTTTCATCAGACCAGGTTGAGCCATTATCAGAACTTTGTCTTAAAACTACTTTCCACAAAAGGTCCTCGTAAATGCTCCATGCGACCGCAACCCTGTGTCCATCAGCCACTACGACCGGGTCTGAACAAATTTTTCCCGACTTGTTCAATTTAACAGGAGACTGCCGCGTCTTGCCATCAACCTGGCTTCGCATATAATATATGTTCCAGGATCTGTCTCTCTTTCCCATGTGCACCAGATGTACGTAATCGTTGCTCACTGCTACAGATGGTTTAATGGCTTGATTTACAATTAGAGGTGATCCATCTTTAAGCATCTCCCACAATACGTTTCCTTCCGATGAAGGCGTCTCAAAATCCATGAGTTCCCCTACTGTAGGAGCAATATTTGCAAGGGTTGCTGGTGTATTGATGACGGCGTTCTGTTTTATATCCGGGCCCATGGCGAGGAATATCAGACTGCGGCAGCCATAACAGTGGCAACCGTGGTCCTTAAAGCCAGTGTGTACACCGTCACTGTGCCTTCCGTGGTCAGTGGTAAGGATAAAGGTAGTTTTGTCTTTGTAAACTGGATCATCCTGTATCTTATTATAGATTTCATATACGATGGAATCAGCCAGTTTGATTGCATCTACATAATCTTCCCACACACCCTTGTGGCCTATATTGTCTACATCTCGAAGATTCACGAGCACCAGGGATGGATGATACATGTCCATCACTCTTTGGAGTTCCTCCCAGGTATCCGGATCCGGCCTCCCAAGAGGCCAGAAAGAAATATTTGGGGCATAATCAGGCCCAAACCTGGGATTCATGCTTTGCCCCGAACCACCCATTTGTGAGCCCTTCCCATTAACAATCCATGTTTTTTCTTTTGGTATGCCTAGCTGTTTTCTATAATATTCAAATATACTCGGTTCTTTCTGGTAAACGTTGAGCACTCCGTAACCTTCTCTATAATTTAACGGAATGTACTGCTCAACCCCGCTTGTAATAACTGCATGGCCAGAGCACGTGCTCGTGTTGCTTACATTATAGAAATTTCTATATATCGTCCCTTTTGGCCTGAGATCGTTCCATATATGCGGAATATATTGATGTGTTGGATCCTCAAAAGCCTCTTGATTTCGAACACCGTCGATGACCACTATAAACACGTTTTCGGTTTCATAGGCTCCGCAAGTTGAGTATAAAAGCGTTCCGATTAAACCTGAAAGTATCGCAAACAAAACTAGTTTTCGCATGCCATGTCCTCCTTAGATTTTTTGGTTTCATAGTTATAAATGCTTATCAAGGTTCCTGCAAGAGCAACTAATAACCAGTAAGTCTGATCGACAAAGAAACCAGTGGTATTCAAGAAAAATGTATACCCGCAAAATGCAGCAAATATTGCAGCTACTAAATACCTTACTTTCCCAGTCACATTTTTAAGTAACCGTATGAACGATTTTATGATGAAAATGGTTATTGCCAGGAAAAGGGTTAAGCCAACTATCCCATATTCTACCAAAGCTTGCAGATAAGCATTGAGCGGCTTAGTAGGTATTCTTCGAGCCGAGGGAGTTATACGAGGGCCATAACGAAGATAATTTATCGTAAATCCATCAGGACCATTGCCAATTATAGGATGATTTTTCGTCATAGCTAATCCAATGATGAGATTATTTACTCTTAAGCCTACAGTCTTTTTTGCCTCAGCTTTAGGGTCATAAAAACGCTCTATATTGAGATCAGGAATAAGGACAATCATTAAGATAGCGATAATGAGAAATGATGCCAGGGCAGACGTCAAGATGAGCCATTTTCTCCGCAAATCAATAAAGATCCAGAATACAAAAAGGGAGACGAGAAAGCCTAATGCTGCTCCCCTTGAGCCTGCACCGATTATATTGAATAATGACGTGAGCATAGTTACCAACAATAGTGTCTTAAGAATCTTTGGCTTAAAGGTAAGAAACAGATAGAGACTGAATAAGAATATCACGCTCATGTATATCCCATGAGAATCGCCGTCACCTATGAGCCCATTTATTCTATCAGCACTAGTCCATAATATTGTACGTGACAGAGGAGCTCCGAACGCAGACTTGTTGTGCAGGTAACTGTAAATGCTTTCTATGGTTCCCTCCATAATTCCTAAGACGGACACTATGAAACCGGTGCATACGGTAAAAATGATGATTTTTCTAAGCTGCCGAAAATCCTTTATATTAAAAAGAATCACAAAATAAGCGACCAAGCAGTAAATAAATTGCTTGATTTCGCCTATTGATTGGCCAAGGTTTCTTGAATTCACTAAAGAAATAACCATTGTAAGAAGTATTACACATAACAGAATATGAATGATATTACCCAAAGGTTTTAGAATCAGGTCGCGATCTGCAGTTAAGAGGGCTTTTGCTATCCAAACAAGAAGTGCCAACAGCACCAGTATTGTTGACAATTTGAGGCCGTCTTGTGTCATTGGTAGATTTAAAAGTGCCGCGAAACCTAAAGTGGAAGCATATGCATAAGCACCCAAAGATGATCGGTAGAACAGAGCAATGATATAAATGGCAGATGATAAGAAAGCCATTAAGAGAACAGGGGAAATCTTCATAAGAAAGCAGGATATAACAGTGATGAAAAGGACAGATAGAGCAACAATCCATCTAAAAAGAATCCTGGGTTCTTCAAATTTTGCTAAGAGTTGCATGGTCCTCTACTAATAAAATAAGGTATAGTCTATAGTGGCTCCAAAAATAAGGGAGTGCCGGTTACTTCAATCAACATCTTCCCATTTCTTATGGGCTTTATTTGTTCGTTTCCAAATACATCCGTAATCTTTGACTTCTCCCAGGTTAATCGAAGTTCAAACGGTGTGGCCGGTTGATCTTCGCCGCGGAAAAAATCTCTCTTTTCCCAAAGAATGTATAGTTGTTGTCCATTCTTCTTAGTAATTTTAAACAAATACAGGTTATTTTTTGCTGTTGTGACTCTTTCGATCGAATATATATCCTTTAATTTTTTGGCCATTCTCTGATAAGCATAGAATGCTGGATATCTTTCCCTGAAGTGCTCGTCCATAAGGCGGAGCTTTCCAAATATTGGATGATGTCCAAAATGAGGATGTCTTTGTGAAATAAGATTCCAGTACCAAAGTTTTTCGACACCTGCAGATAGGGCCATTACTGTCCGCTGGATGAGATCTTTGCAGTTTATCCTGTGTCTTTTTTGTTCCAGTTCCTTTGGGGTATTTTTCAAGAACATCTGCATGGAGGGGGGGAAATCCTTAGCATCCCTGGTCAGTTCCTGCCATGCCTTTTTTCTATAGTTTGGATCTTCGGCAGCCTGGGTCCAGCGTTTGGTAAATCTCCGCTTAACATCCTTAAATTCGGGGAATTGCACAGGTGTCGGGCCTCCGTACTCAGTGGTAACAATAGGTTTTTGATAACCACATTCCTGCATCTTGTTCCTGAACCAGTTGACCTTAAAGGGGATTTCGTAGATATTCCAATAAAGCCGAATGTCCAACACATCAAAATAATCTTTACCGTGTTTGATAATATACTCGAAAAACTGTTTACTTTGTGGCTCCCCACGCACAAATACGCCGTTCATGCTAACATCTATGACCAATGCATTCGGATCCGCGGCTTTAACTGCCTGATAGAAGTATTTCTGGGTTTTTACATAATCTTCGGCCCTGTTCTTATCCCAGTGCCTCGGTGAGGCGGGCTCTGTATCACGTTGCCAGTATTTTATTTTGCCCTTACAATGTTTCACCAGATCATATATGAAATTGTAATATTCTTGATAGTCTTTTGGAGGGTACCCTTTGCCTGTCCCCTCGGCACCCCACGAAGACGATGTAAATATGGCTATCAAAGCTTCATCGCCGTCATTGAGTTGGTTTAAGAAGCTGTTGACAAGGCGCCAATCGTATTTATTATTTTGAGGCTCTATCCAGTGCCAGTGAAGATACAATTTTGTACGAGTAGCCCCTAATTCCCTTATGTATGGCATGAACTTTTCACCCTTATACACTTCTCCAAAAGCAACACCAAAAGGCGATTCCTTGAATGTAAGTTTAGATGTGTATTTTAGAGGCACAGGAGTCTGTTTTTCCATTGAATTAAGCAGATCAAATGCTTGATTTAATAATTCATTAGCGCCTGTCAGGTCATCTTGCTGTCTGGCCTTACGGCCTCGTTTAATCAGGCGGTCAACCTCTGTCAAGTCATAACCGGATTGTCTTTTGTCCTGGCAAATTACGCTAAGTCTTTGATACCTGTGCCTGAGATAGTCTTCGGAAATCTCGTCGGCATGACATATGAAACAACAGCAGAAAAAGACTATGAATAGAACAGTTGCCATTAAGAATACGATTGGGGATCTAAATAATATTAACAAGTGCTTCTTCATGATTTTGACTGACCTTTATTTTTCCCGTACAGGTTATAGACATTTTTTCGAGCTTGCTGCATCTTGCTATAAAGAGGCAAATTGGTACCGTCACAACAGGCACAAATTGGGATTGTTTCGTACTTTTTTTTTCTCAACATTTTTCGTATGTGTTCAAACTTGTCATTCCTCCATAGTTGTTCAAGTCTTTCATTCAGGATATTCCCAACACTGAGATCTCCATTTATATCCGCACAACACACAGTAACACTTCCATCCCAAAATACCAAGAGCCTATCAAAAGGGTGATGACAAATTCTTTTCTCTGATCTCAAACCGCCTCTATCAATGCCGGATCGATCATCGACGTTGCCGTACTTTCCTACAGGAATCACATTAATTTTGTTCACAATAGGGCTCCATTTTTGGAACACTAATGGCATTTCATCTTCGGTATCCTTCATGAGAATCGTGTTCAGCACGATTGCAGGCTTTTTTTGGCCGAACTCCTGCCTGATTCTCGCAAATGTTTCAATATTTTTCACAACCTTGTTATAGCGTGCGCCTCTTCTGATTTTCTCGTATGTCTCGGCAGTGCCCCCATCGACCGAAAAAGTGATTGAATCAAGGCCTGAAGCGATGATCTTCCGTGCCATTTTTTCAGTTAACAAAGTGGCATTTGTAGTGAAATATACCCTGGGAATATTTTTATCCTTGGCATACTTGATCATATCAATGAGCAACGGCTGAAGCAGAGGTTCTCCGAATCTGTTGAGCTTCACTTCGGGCACGCCGATTTCAGCAGCATTATCAATGATTCTCTTGAATAGCCCCATATCCATTCTCAATTTCTGCCGTGACAGACTTCCCCTGTCGCACATAACGCAATTGAGGTTGCATTCATTGGTCAACTCTATATAGACGGTTGGAGGCACAGTTGGCAGCATGTGCAGCTTGCGTCTGATTTTGTTTGCAATAATAATTAGGCTTTTTGAGAATCCCAGCTCTTTTGCCCTGCTGATTTTTCTTGATAATGTTTTAATCATTTCTCACCTTCAACCCTATAAAGATAATCTCCTTCGAAATATTGTCACAAGTTCTGTCAATTCATTAACTCTTAAAAGGACGCATGCAACCGCATACGTGACAAGGCTGGTCGTCAAAATGGTCCCCAGTTTTACTATATGGTTTTCAAGACCAAACACCTTGTCAAAGTTACTCGTTATTGACCAAACAACAAATGCCATAACCCCGGCCGCTAAAGAAATTTTGAGAAGCGACGCAAGTGTGCTATAGATGTCGAGGCAGCCAATCTTTTTTTGCAGGAGTATCAATAGAAAAACCGTGTTAAATACCGCTATCAAGGACGTGGCCAGAGCTATGCCCCCAAGGCCAAACCACCGAATCAAAATAACATCAAGCATAACGTTCAGGATGGCGCTAACCACAGCAATTCTTAGTGGAATAACAGCATCTTTGAGAGCATAAAACACCCCAAGCAAAATGATGTTAAAGCAAAAAGCAACCAGACCCACATCATAAAAAAGGAATACGGTCGAGGTCAGATGTGTGGCCTCAGCGTCAAATGCCCCTCTTTGAAACAAAAACCGGATCATGGGTATTCGAAACATAAAAAGGATTATAGCAATAGGAATTGTGACAAATGCAACAAACCCTAGTCCCCTGGAAACAAGCTTTCCGATTTCCTCTTTATGCCCGGAAGCAGCATGCTCAGAAAGCACAGGCATTAATGTCTTGGCAAAGGCAGTAACAAGGATAGCCGAAGGAAGTTGAAAAATTCGATAGGCATAGGTTAAGCACGAGACATATCCTATCCCAAGCCCTGAAGCGAAAATCCTGTCGATCATGAGATTAACACGGCCCAAAGTGAATGCTGTCAGCCGGGGGCCTGTCAACTTGAGCACTTCCTTCGCACCTGGTTCAATGTTGACTGACAATGCAAATTGTCTCCGTTTTTTTTTCAAAATCAGTATGAGGACAAACGCCTGCAATCCTATCCCGGCAACCGACCCAGTCAGAATTGCCATGATTCCAAGCTCATCAGTAAGAAGGAGAGCAAATATGACTGATCCAGCACCATAGAAAAGCGCCGTAATAGCGGGCACAATAAAGCTGCGATAAGCATTAAATATAGCCGCGGGAACACTGGAAAGACCCGCAAATAACGGCACAGGAGACGCAATTCTAATGAAAAGAGTTGTCAGTGAGAGAGCCTCTTCTGAAAAGCCTGGTGCCAGGGCCTTAGCCACATAAGGTGCAAAGACAAAGAGAGCAAATGAGACCACGAGCAGACATATACCAACAATGGTAAAGGTCGTGTTCGCAAGAGACCATGCCTCGTCCTCTCTTTCGGTCTTTCTGTAACCTGCAAAAACCGGAATAAAACTAAAATTAAGGACGCTTTCGCCAAGAAACAAGAACAACAAAACGATTGATTGAGCGATAAAGTAGGCGTCGGCTTCATAGCCGGCTCCGAATTTCAAACTTATTATGACCAGTAGAAAAAGTCTTAAAATTCGAGCCAGTGTACGTGAGCCGGCGTTAATTATTGTTCCGGCAACAATACCCTGTGAGGAAAAAGCTTTCACTTAACACCATCTGTATGCATATATTTTTACCTCATATGGAGGTCAAATTAAGATAAGTGAACGTAATGAAAACAGGCCCGGAATACTAGTAGTAGTCGCTATCTCCCATGGTTAGATACCATTTTGATTTATCCGCGAAGTATTCGTTCGGGAACTCATCAGTATATGAACGAACCACGAAATCGTGGTGAGTCTCCCTTTTTACAAAGCCTCTCTTTATGAGAGATTCAATAATTGGCCATTGTTCCAGCATCCAGCATGTAATGACGTCAATACATTCCTCAATAAAATAATTTATTCCTCGTGCAATGAGAACGTCTGCTATATCTTTCCGGCCTTTCTCTACGAAAATATCTACAATACGTCCTCGTTTGATGTCCTCTTGAAAACATCCCAGTACAATAAATCCCTTTATTGATCCATTTTCCCGGGCGCTATATATCTTATACAGCGCTGGACATTCCACGTAGCGCCAGTTAAGGTACTGACTATCCCTTATTACTGCCACTTCGTAATGGTCAGCCTCTTTAGACCAGAGGTCATCAAACCGACTATCAAAGCGGGAAATTTTGCCAGTAGTGAGTCCAGGAAAGGCAGACAATTTTCTCCTATTAAACGCATTGAGAACCTGCTTCGCCACATAGCCTAACGGTGAGGCCAATAGCCCAACCCTGATTTTTTGCCGAAGATACGGAGAGGGATTCAGCACCTTAGTCATGTTGGATATTGGATAAACCCCCTCAAAACCAAGAAATTTAGTAGCAATACGATAGGTTTTTTTTATGGTAAAGCCGTAGTTGAACTTAACGTTGTTGTCTATGCATTCTTTCCTCGCAATTTTTTCTATTGTAAAAAACGTTCTTCTACCCCTGTATTGAGGCAAAAGGACAAGATCAATTGCTTGGGATGCTATTATTTCATTTGATCCGACCTTGAATCGCACAGGAATAGTTCCTGTCGCTCCAACTATTTTATCTTTATCAAGAGCAACAATTATCATATGTTGACCGGCTGGATTCTGGAAATACTTCCAGTTCCAGTAATCTGCATTTTTCTCAACGTGAAAAATTTCTCTAAACAAGCTGGAAAGTCCTTCTTCGTCACCCCTTCGGAACTTTCTGAATTCTAAATTCTTTGCCATCTGATAGCCCTTATTGTTACAAATATCCAAGTCCCTTTAACTGTGCTTCTAACTCCGCTGATTCTTTGTCAGAATAAATTCCATTCTTCTGTTGATAAAAAGAAACGCCACCCGGCCGTTTAACGTATTGAGATGGATTGTCGTTCAAAAATTCGTCGGCAAAAATCTGTGTCATAACATTACCATCCATATCATCAGGAATGCGCACACCCATAAGATTGAGAATGGTCGGGGCAAGATCAATAATTTTTGCGTCTCCAATATGAAGGCCGGCCTTTATGTCTTTGCCATAGCCTACAAATATTCCATCCATTCGATGTGTACCAGTACCGGTTTTCCAACTGATTTTTTCAAACAGATAATTCATGGGCTGCACATTTGCCAGGTATTCGCCCTCCTTTAGAAAAAATATAATATCCGGCGCATTGTTGACGTAGGGGCCTGAATAGATGTCTTCTCTCTTATAGATTCTACTAACCAATTTCTCGTTTGTCTGAGGATCCCGGATGTATTTAAGACGATTTATCACAACGTCTCTTGCCTCGTCCCAATCCTTTCCGGGTTTTACAATACCACCTGGTTCACGGCCTGCGAGATTAATATAGATCCCCTGCTCGGTATTCGATGCAGCGTAAGCCATAGTCTTTGACCAGTCAATGCAGTTGAGAAAACTGTAGGCGCCCATTCTTTCCGGATTTTTTGAGATCCTTGCCGTCAGTTTTTTTCTGAGGTTCAGAGGGTCTGCTTTTCTCACAATTTGCCTTAAAAAGGGGCCTATCTTAGCTTTCAGGCGAAATTTTTTTATTTTTGTGGGATCGTATGTCAAGAGGCCCGATTCCTCAAGCCACCTGTTTATGCAAAACTTTCCCTTTAATGGTCCGAACCCATGGTCTGACATAATCATAAGATTGGCTTTCTCATCAATAGCATCGACTATACTGCCAATAATATCATCAACTTTTTTGTAATATTGTATTATCAGTTCTCTTATTTCTATCTCTATCTTAGATAACTTCTGCCCATCTGTGGGAACGAGAAAATTCCATAGTGCATGCTGTATGCGATCCGTGCCTATGAAAACGGCCATAAAAAAATCCCAATTCCGATTCTGCATGAAATGGAGGATTACCTCTCTCCTCTTATCAGTGCAGACCATCAGGTCTTGCAAAAATGTTCGGATGGTATCAGGCCCATAGTGTTGCCACCATATATCAAGCGTATACCGGCCAAATTTTTTTTCAAGTTCCTGAGCTAAAGATGGCGGATAGGTATACTCAGATTCGATGCCGGGTGTCAGCATTCCTGAGATTAAAAAACCGTTTACCTTGGGTGGCGGATATGTCATGGGAACATTGATGATACCGAGTCTCTTGCCGTTTTTACTAAGAATCGACCACAATGTTTCTGATTTAATATCATTATAGTTCACGATCTGTCTTCTGTAATCATTGGCAGCAGGTCTTACAAAATCGAAGAGTCCATGTGCCCCAGGGGATTTTCCAGTCATAAATGACACCCATGCCGGCCCGGTAACCGGTGGCATGGTTGATAGTAATGGCCCTGAAACACCCTCTTTGATAAGTTTTTCTATATTAGGCAATTTGCCTTCTTTAATCAATGGATCAATGACACTAAAACTGCCACCATCAAGTCCGATAACCACTAATTTTCTATTTTCAGTTTGTGTCTTCATAATATCCGTCACGTTACTTTATATCCTGGACAGTACACAAAACGCGTAATGCCAGGCGTTCTTCGATTTCGTTTGGCGACTTAAAAGACTCGTTCCAGTACTCAATGAAAAAGATTGCTCCAAAACTTAGCAGCAAGCTGCCCATAAATCCTAAAGGGATCACCAATATCCATTTTGGCCAGTCAGGGTTCTCGTCGTCAGGGACAAAGGCCTTATCAATAATCTTCAGATCATAACCGCTCATTTGAGATGCCTTTTGAACCTCCAATTCTGAATACTTGTCCAGGAGGTTCTGATAAAGTTTTTTGTTTGTCTCTACACGCCTGTTAAACCTTTCCAGTTCTGCTTCCTTAACAGAAAAAGATACTGCTTCAGCCTTGATCCTGTCTATTTCCTTTTGAAGTACGTCTTTCCTGGCTGCCAAAGATGCTGCATCCACGACCAGTTGAACATACTCCTTTGGTAAATCAGAATGAATTGACTGTAATGTAGCGTTTTCACTCTGCATGATTGCCTTTAGGTCCTTCTCAATTTTCTCTTTGCTTTCTGCAATCTGTGCTCTTAACGTTCTCACGGTCTTACTGGACTCGTGATATTTTTCCAGCTCGCCTGATAACTGGATCTCGGCATTGTTCAGAACAGTTACCATATCTTTCATCACAGAGTTATTAGCAAACATGGGAGACTCTATTAACAGTTTTTTCTGCGCGGCAATTTCTTTGCCCATCTCATTCAATTTTGCCTGCGTATGGACCAATTCTGTCTTTACATTGATGAACTCCGTCTCAACCATGTGCAGTTCATCAAGCTTTGCTTTTTTCTGTTCTTCAAAGCTGATAATTTTGTTCTTTTCTTTGAATCTCAGCAATTCAGCCTCAGCATTCGCCAGAGCCGTCTCAGCAGACGTCAACTGCATCCTGGTAAATTCATGAGCACTACTGGCATTGGACTGCTCAAATTCAGTCGATTTTTCTATAAGTAATTGAGCCATGTGATTAGCTATATTAGAGGAAATACCTGGGCTGTGCTCCCATATGCTGAGGTTAATGACATCTGTATCCTCTTCCAATTCTATATCCTGGGCGTCTTCCATAAGCTCTTCAACGGCACCTGCAAAAAAGTTTACCGGCTCATCTTCCAATATACCTATTTTTTTGGCAAGTGTGATCGGATATGTAATTACACCAATTAGAAATTGCTTAATTACGTCTCTCAACTTTTCAGGTTCTTCAGTTTTTTTGCGCAGTCTCTCATCAAGCATAAATTTTTCAACAATTTCCTGAGCCATTTCCTGACTTATCAGCATCTGAACTAAATTGCTGGCGGGGTTAACGGTTGAAGTTTTTGGGACAGGCGTTGCAAGGTCTTTGAATAAAATCAACTGCTGTTGTGGATGGGCTCGAATGAAAATTTTTGTGGTTGCCTCCCACGTGGGTGTTGTGAGAAATGTAAAAAATATAATTAGCACAAATGAAATAAAACAGATGGTCGCTAAAAGGATTTTTCTTCTGAATATTACATATAAAATATGATATAAAATTCTGTTTTTCTCAGGACTTTGTTCCAAAGGATCCCTCCTTTCCTTATGCAAAAAATCTTTGAAAAATAGATCGTGGAATAGGAAATTTTCGTCTGTTAAGCACTATGCCCAACACGGGTACATTTTTATCTTCAAGCATTTGCTTTGCCCTGTTAAGATCATACCACGGGGTCTTCTCGGCCTGAACTACCAATATAACTCCATCCATGTGAGTTGCCAGCACTATGGTATCGTAATATCTTCCGAGAGGACTGGAATCAAAAATAATGAAGTCAAACTGCTCTTTCATCTCACGGATAAAATCTGCAAAATGCGAGTGATCAAACACCTGAGATGGATGATAGGTGACGTTTCCGCTGGGAATGATTAACAGTTTCGAAGCTACAGAACCGCCTGGCAATACGTGAGACACGGATTTTTGGCTAAGTATGTCCGAAAAGAGCAAGGGTTTCTTTAAATTATCAGGAATCAAATTCGTATCCAGCCCAGGAGAGCGCGTGTTTGCATCTACTAAAAGAATTTTATACTTCTTGTCTTGGGCGAGCGACTCCGCAAAAGTGGTTGCCAAAGTAGTAGTTCCCTCTCCATGGTTGTAACTTGCAAAAAGTATTGCTTTTGCCCTTTGGTCGGAATCTGCCATGATGATACTGGATTTCAGCTTTTCAAACTGATGGCGTGCCTCAAGAGGTAGATTGGAAAAGCGAAGCGGTCCTCTCTGTCTCTTTTTATATAGATGGCTTTTTGATTTTTCTAACGCCTCAAAGGTTCTTGCCATGATTTTCTCCTATCTCAGAATCAAGAAATACACAAGAATGGTTGCTCTAACACACGGCCTCGTAAAATGTAAAATCGTTTACACGCATGGTGAATTATCCAGGCATGTGTGTTTAATTATTAATATTCAGTTGTGCGTCGTTGCTTACGTTGACATCTACATCTTTATCTTTCAACGCATAGCTAAAAACAAAACCGGCACTTACTGCTCTAGGTATAATATCATTTATGTACTGGTCAACAAAATCGCCGGCTTTTGCAATGAATGTCTTTGGGACAAATACAATGTCATGGGGCTGCAACAACACGTCATCAGTTCCCGTATCAAGGATCTCATCGACATCTACTGTGTACAATTCCGGTCTGTTGTTTTTCTTTCTGATCAGCAGGACACTGCTGAGTTTTGCAGAACGCTTATAGCCTCCTGCGTTGAAAATTGATTGCAGCAGTGTCATCCTGCCGGTCAATTCCATCACCCCTGGAATAGGAACTTCACCGCCAATGTATATTCTCTGCGCTGCAAATTCTTTCAGCACAATGGTTACTTCCGGCTCCCTTATTTTTTTTTCATATTTTTCTGTAATAATTTTATCTAATTCAGAGGGTGTCAAACCTATGACGAAAAGCTCTTCTACCAAAGGCAAAGAAATCCTTCCGTCCGGCCTTACTGTAACTGATTGATCCAGTTCAGCATTTTCAAAAACTCTGACCTCGAAAACATCACCGGCCTCAAAGCTATACTCGCTCATGGCCTGCACCTGGGGTAAGCCTTCCTGCATAGATAGATTCAGCGGAATGTCCGAATTCTTTGTTGCACATCCGACAAAAGCGATGATTGATATAACACACACTAAGTAACTAAAGATTTTCATCATGCCACCTTTTCTTTCTGCCAAATCTATATATGACTCTGTTGATTTACTCTAATATCAACATTTATCAATATTGCTCCAATTATAGTTTTTGAAGGTTCGAAAATTGTGAACTTGCGAAACCAGGCAACAAGTTAACCTAAAAA
>JABZFQ010000241.1 GCA_014237365.1 Desulfobacteraceae bacterium
CAGGTAAAAGTACAGAAAACCGGCCGTTGGGCGGGTCTTCTCGATCAGGGTCAGCAGGGGCCAGTTAAAAAGCAGGAAAAAGAGGCAGAAAAGAAAAAGGTGGAATTCCGTCTTGCGCAACAGGTCCTTGAGGCGAGCCATAAAACCTCCTCCCGGCGGGCGGGCCGCCGCCAGCGCCAATGGGGTCGTGACATCGGCGTATTCCAGTATCCGCTTAAAAAGAATATAAAAAGAGGTAGATTATCGCCAAACAAAATACTTCCAAAAGGAGCTTTTCACATGTACCACAAAAAATACAGGGTCAAACCTTGAATTGTGAAATAACGTCCTCGTATCTTTTTACCAGTTCACGATTACTTTCATTTTCATTTCTAAAACTTTTAACAATTTTGCTAACGGATGAATACGTTAAACCAAACACCTCCCCGACTTGCCGGTTGTTCATCCCCGAATGCTTCCATAAATAGTATATCATCATGTCTCGCTTTTTTTTAATCGCCTCAGGCAACCTGCCCGGTTTAGAAAAAATAGAAGGGTCGCAATTTATCGCCGAGGATGCTCTTCTTAGAATATCTTCGCGATCCATATCCCTCCTGAGGCGATTATGCTGAGGCAGTTCCGCCTCCGATCCATTCTTCAAAAATCGTATTCTTATCTTTTTAATAAACGTTTCCGAACCATATATGAGACCATGCCTGACATCTTCCCATATTTTGGTTTTTTCCTCCGAGTACCGTTGAACTTTCAGGCGATAGGCGCGATGTTTATCCTTTGCGCCGGACTGTGAAAGTATTAAATCGGTCTTTAACCAGTCAGGCTTTTTTTTCTTGTAGGCATATGCGTTATAACTGCTCCATTGATAATCGGCGAGCCGATCCACCATTCCCGCCCGTAACGGATTGCGATGGATATAGTATGACAATTGTGAAAGATAGGCATCATTTCCAACGATGATACTTTTAAAGCGACCCTGGAAAAGATGGCCGCTTTCGCCATGTCGAAGATTGAATCGGCGTGTATATGTCGTTCCAATCCACTGCATAGTTTTTGACAGGTTGGGTTCGACCGTTTTAAATAGGAGATGGTAATGGTTTTCCATCAAAACATAGGCATAGATCTCAATTAAAAACCGTTCCGATGCCTCAGCGATAATATCGAGGAACATGGTCCGGTCGTTGTCATCCCTGAAAATGGGTTGTCGCTGATTGCCTCTGGACAAAACATGATATAATGCCCCTTTATATTCTATGCGCCATTGTCTTGCCATATATTATCTAATATCCGTTTAAAATCAAACTGTCAAGCTCTAATTCACTTTTCAAGGTGTGACCCCATTTCCTGTAGAATCAGATAATAAGATCGTATGATTTTATGCATATTTATCATGCAAAATTTTATACTGAACTACTTATTGCATTTTAGTAATGCATATATTAATATGGGTCAACTAACTGCATGGGGAACGACGCTATGTCAATAGAAGCTCTGAAGCAAAAAATCCAATCGCGAGCATTTTGGGAGAGCGTCGCTGAAAAAACGCTGCTACCGGACAGGAACATGACCCGATCGAGTTACCTGTCAAAACTTGCCCGGTTACAGGATGTGAACGTTGTAACCAGTATTATGGGACAACGCCGGTGCGGCAAAAGCGTCATCGGTCGCCAGTACATAAAAAAGCTGTGGGATAACGGCATTCCAAGAAAAAATGTCCTGTACATCAATTTTTTTCTCAAGCCAATAGCAGATGTCAGAGAGGAAAAAAACTTTATCGCCATTGTTGAATGGTGGATGGAACAGCTTGTCGATAGGGCACAGCCTAGTTTGCTTGTTCTGGATGAAGTTCAGGAGCTGGAAAATTGGGATAAAAACGTTGCATCAATTTTTGAAGATGCATCCATGCCCTGCAGATTGATTATAACCGGGTCCAATTCAAAAATGTTATCCGCTGATTTCTCTGTGAAGCGGGCAGGCAGATACACCACATTGCAGGTCTTCCCATTCTCCTTTGCGGAATTCTGCCAGTTTACCGAGACCGGGTACGTAACGAATAATATTGAAAAATATCTCTTGGCAGGTGGAATGCCCGAAGTTTTAAAAGTCCATCATGAGGAACAGAGAATTCAGTTGATATCCGATATTATCAACTCGACGGTAAAGGACGATATCGTCTTGCGATATAACCCATCCAATCCAGGTTTGCTGTATGCCCTTATTGATTTTTGCCGAACCTCCTTCTCCCAGGAGCTCTCAGTAAAAAGTATTTCGAATACGGTCCTACAAAGCATTAAATTACCGAGGGGCAACTCAACCGGTACTCAAACCACCAGTTCTTTGGTGAGCACTTATATCGGATATATGCAGGACGCCTACTTTCTGTATTCACCGCCCACTTATTCGCACCGCGCAAAAGAAATCCTCAAACGCAGCGTCGACAAAATGTATTTGGGTGACCTGTGTCTATCCGACTATAAAGCCCAAACTCAAAAGGGACGCCTGCTGGAAAACATGGTGTACATTGAGCTGTTGAGAAACAACTTCAAGGTTCAACGGTATCTGGGCTATCGTAACAAAAACCTTGAAATTGACTTTTTCGTTCAAAAAGTCAGCAAATCCGCCCTTATTCAGGTGTGCTGGCAGCTCGGGGACAGCAGTGAAAACCGTGCACTGTGGAAGCGTGAGTTCGGCAATCTACATTATACAAATAAAGACGTGCCGAAATTCCTGGTTTCTCTTGACGATAAAATTGATTCTCCTTATAGAGATGTCGAGCATTTAAACATCATGCAATTTTTGGCATGGGCTGAAGAATCAAGCTCCCTTTCAGATCATACAGGATATTTTAGTCATCCTGGCGGGAAATCGTATGGCAGGATAAGTCAGAAGAAACCCCATTTCAATAATAATTAAGACCCCGTTTGGACGTAATAGTTGATTTGTCAAACAATTTTATCTAATTAAAATCAGGACGTTAAATCTTTATTTTTCTTCACTGTGCATCATTCTTATGCTGAAAATGAATACAATAAAAAGCACGATAGAAAAAACAGGGGGAAGATATGAAAAGGAGTGTTTTGCTCACTGTAAATGGTGAAAAACATGAGGTGTTTATCGAGCCCAATCTTACACTTCTTGGGTTCCTGAGAGAGAATCTAAACCTAAAAGGAGCAAAAGAGGCCTGCGGAATAGGGGCGTGTGGTGCCTGTACCGTGATCATGGACGGGAAACCTGTAAACGCTTGCATAGTCCTGGCTGTGGAGGCAGAGGGTAGAGAAATAGAGACAATAGAGGGCCTGGCAGAAGGTAACGCCCTCCATCCCCTCCAGAGGTCTTTTGTAGACCATCACTCTTTTCAGTGCGGATTCTGCACTCCCGGAACCATTATGACGGCAAAGGCATTCCTTAACAGAAACCCGAAGCCATCAAGAG
>JABZFQ010000171.1 GCA_014237365.1 Desulfobacteraceae bacterium
TCTGTTGCAGGCACTGAGATAAGCAGAATACTGCAGGGGAACCAGATTGCTTTTAGCCATCGTTTATTCCATATTGGTCATTTAGATATTGTTGCCTGTATTGGTTTGGCAATAATTTCTGCGGTTGCGTCTGTACTTCTTACCCGTTTTCTGAGATCAATGCACAGAGTTTCTAAAAAGGCTCCCTTTCCTATATGGATGCGCGCTGCTGCTGGAGGTTGTGCCGTTGGTATAATCGGCCTTTTTCTTCCAATCGCGCTTGGCGAGGGGTATCATTCTGTCAGAACAATGATAGAAGGGGCATTTACACAGGGATTTGGTATTATTATCCTGGCTGTTTTTGCAAAAATTCTTGCGACTTCTTTGACTCTTGGCTGGGGAGGATCTGGCGGAATATTTGCCCCATGTCTTGTTATAGGAAGCCTGACGGGTCTTACTTATCACCGGGGGCTTGTTTTACTTTGGCCTTCAGTTTCATGGGTAAATGAAGGTTGCTTTGCTTTATTAGGCATGGCGGGACTTATTAGTGGAATGCTTCAGGCTCCGCTAACAGGAATTTTCCTTATTATTGAAATTACAGGGAGTTATGAAGTAATTCTTCCTCTTATTATAGTCTCGGTTATTTCTACTACACTTTGCCATTATATTGAGCCGGCTTCTTTTTACCTGAAAGAGCTGGTTGAAAAAGGTCAACTTTTAAGACCGGGCACAGATGCGAGAGTTCTTTCTGACCTGAGCGTTCAGGAGCTGCTTGAGAAAGATTGTATAATTGTTAAACAGAATATGCTGCTCAGGGATTTTATTAATATAGTAAAAAAATCTCACAGAAATTATTTTCCTGTTGAGGATGAGAGAACAGGCCATTTTCTGGGAATGATTCATTTGGATGATATAAGGTCATATCTCTTCAATCCGCTAATGTACGATGCAGTTGTTTTGGGACAGATAATGGATACAGATGTTAAAGTCGTATATCTTGACGATGATTTGCCTGAAGTACTACGTAAAATGGATATAAATCGGCTTTTTTCCATGCCGATCATTGCAAACAGAAAATTTATAGGTATGATTTCTAAGGCTACGCTATTGGATAAATATCGCAAGGAATTGATGGTTCAGACCGTCCAGTAAAGAGAGAAGGTGAGAAGGTGGGAAAGTGAGAAGGTGAGAAGGTGAGAAGGTGGGAAAGTGAGAAGGTGAGAAGGTGGGAAGGTGGGAAAGTGGGAAAGTGGGAAGGTGGGAAAGTGAGAAGGTGAGAAGGTGAGAAGGTGGGAAGGTGAGAAGGTGGGAAGGTGGGAAAGTGGGAAGGTGAGAAGGTGAGAAGGTGGGAAGGTGGGAAAGTGGGAAGGTGAGAAGGTGAGAAGGTGAGAAAGTGGGAAGGTGAGAAAGTGGGAAGGTGAGAAGGTGAGAAAGTGGGAAAGTGGGAAGGTGAGAAGGTGAGAAAGTGGGAAAGTGGGAAGGTGAGAAAGTGGGAAAAATTGATTTATTGATTAAGGAGATGTGATGCATACTCAACTATTCCATATTTTTAGAAATACTCCTCTTGGAAGAGAAACTTTGTTGCAATCTATATACTTTTGCAAAAAAGTAGGAGCCTCACTGATTATTTATATACCTGAGTTTACAAAATTTTTGATGTATTTTGAAAACGATGTTGTCCAGATTGATCTTGATAATTCTTATCTAACTTCACCGAAAACTGCTTTAAAGCATGCAAAGGAACTGCTTGACCAGGGTAGAATCAAAGCAAGATTTCTGAAACCGAAAAATTATACAGCATCAACTCTTCCGGATATAGCAACGAATTTTGATTTTATGTGTTGCCCCAGAAGCATAAGCGATTTGTCTTCAAAGATTGGTTTAGGCTACATAGGTCCTAGAGTTAGACGTATTGTAAATTCCGCAAGGTTTCCGGTTCTTATAACCAGCCCTGTTTTTAAAAAATGGCGAAGCATTGCGGTATTCTTCGGTGGTTCGACAAATGCAGTAAATGCTTTGAAGCTTGGATTTCGTCTAAGCAGAGCATCTGAAATGCCGCTGAGTGTTTATACCCATATGGAAAAGGCCTCAAAGGAATCATATGAAGAGATAATCAAAAATGAAAATCTTAAGGAAGAAATGGATCGTTATGTGAGTGAGTGGCATATGTTTGAAAGAGGAAAGTTTGAAGAAAACATTTATGATGTGCCGCATGATGCCCTTGTGGTTTTGGGGGCATACGGTCACAGCTTAATAAGAAGCATTCTCTTTGGGGGCAAAATGGAGAAGATACAATCTATAATTACCAACAATTTTTTGATTGCAGGTCCGAACTATGCATTAACGAAATGATAGAAAAATTGGGCATGGTTCTGGCTTCAGCCACGTTCATTATAACACCTTATTCCAGCCGGCACAGGCAAAGGCGAACCGGCTCTTAAATCTGTTGCAGCATATCGCAGCGGCTTCCTGCCCGGTACAGTGAGAGACGGCAATGATGTCCACTGCATAGTCGTCAAATGCATCCATAGACTTTTTTAGCTGCTGACCAGACCCCATCATAAAGCCTAAATGTGTTCCTCCTATCACGGCATGAAATTTCTTGTGTCCCGTTTTGGCCGAAAAATGGTTCATGATGTTGACCACCCCGGAATGGGCACATCCAAGCAGAATAACGGGTCCATGATCCGTTTCGATCAAAAGACTGATATCATCCAATAGTGGGTCGTCAGTAATTTTTTCCTTGAGCATTACTTTGAGCCTTTTGTCAGGGTATTCAAAGTCCGTTTTTCTCGGCACTTCGCCTGAAAAGAAAATTCCAGGCGCGATTTCGGAAAACTTCCGTATCAAGTTGAATCGTGCCTGCAGTGCGCCTTTCAGATAATCTTGGGAATATTTGATGCCGATAAAAACTTTTTGTTTGCCGGCAGGTGTTTCTAATTCAGCGTATTTTTTTGAAAAAATATCTGGATGGGCAATAACCTCGACCCCTCGCGGCGGATACAGCACAGATGGGAGTCCTCCTGTATGATCATAATGGCCGTGACTGAGAATAACTCTCTTGAGTTGCGTCAGATTGATTCCAAGTACCTGTGCGTTATTGGCGAGTGACATGCCCTGTCCTGTATCAAAAAGGATTTTTTGTCCGTTTTTTTCAATCAGGGCGGAAAAGCCGTGTTCTCCAATCAGCCCCATCGCTCCACCAGCAGTATTTTCACACAATATGGTGATCTTTGTCTGTCCCATATATTTTTCCTTTGGTTTTATATGCCTGGCATCGTTCTTTCGTCCCTATTCCTTGTCAGCTAAAATCTTCGATGACCTACACATATATCTTGGAAGGTCATAAATTGCGTTTTTTTCGGTGAGCAATGAGCATCAAGAGCAACGAAGGCGCGGAATAACAAGCTATTTCAAGCCTGAGCAACTCAGCTATTGGTGTTCAGAGCCAGAGAAAAATCACAAGTTATGGCCTTTCGGGTATAAGCACGATTTACTCAGATTTTTCCTTAAGTCTATAGCTACAGGCTTGATATTTGTCAAGCTTAGGGCTTGATCAAAAATAAGGAACGGGGGACGAAATAACTTCCCCAACTATGCATCACAGCTTCAGGCCGCCTTTGTCCGATTTCAAACCCCAAAAATATTGAAATAGCTCGCTATTCCTTCAACTTTTGTACTCTGAGATCGAACAAATTCGACCCAAATCTGTGCGCCTACTTGTGGAAGTTAATTCGTCCACGTTCCTTACGAATTATTATAAAAATAAATTAATTTTTTTTAGGGTTTAATTCCCCGCAATTTGCTGCGATTCCTTATAGAAAAGAATAAGAATTGATACTCCGCAATTTGTTGCGGAGTAGTTCATTATTGGTATATTTTTTCTTGACTTTTATAGGGTAATATAGTTTTACAAAAATACAGTGGAGGAAAGTGGATATTAATGGTGATTTATGTTCAGGGCAAGCTCCTTTAATACAATTGATTCAAAGGGACGTATAATAATTCCAGCCAGATTTCGTGATGTTATAAAAGCCGAAGGCGGTGACGGAGTGATTGTTACCAGGCTGGATAAAGCTCTTTTTGCCTATACGTTTGATCAATGGAGCAAGATCGAATCCAAAGTTTTGGCAATGTCTGAAACAAGCGAGTATATGCGCCGCTTCAGGAGAGTATTCATAGGAGGCGCCTCTGATTGTTATTGCGACAAGCAGTGCCGGATCCTGATCCCGCCGGTTTTAAGGCAGTATGCGGAACTTGAAAAGGAAATCGTACTTGTGGGGCAGATAGTTCATTTTGAAATATGGTCTAAGGAAAATTACAAGCAGGAAGTAGTGCAGATGGAAGAAGATATGAAAAAGGAGGCAGTCAGCAACGAAATAGCAAAATTAGGGCTTTAATTCTATGTCGTACAAACATATTCCCGTAATGTTAAGCGAGGTTGTCCATTATCTTGATTGTAAGCCAGGGAAAATCTATGCGGATTGTACGCTTGGCGGTTCAGGTCACGCGAGCGCCATTTTGGAAAAAATTATTCCAGATGGGATTCTGATAGGCATAGATCAGGATATAGACGCAATAAAAAACGCAAAAAGAAAATTAAAACCATACGAGTTAAAAATCCATCTCTTTCATGATAATTTTATAAATCTTCCGAAAATTCTTTCACAATTAAATATTACTGCTGTAGACGGCATTCTTCTTGATCTTGGAATTTCATTTCATCATCTCGAATCAAGTGGACGGGGTTTCAGCTTCAGAAAAGATGAACCGCTGGATATGCGGATGAACATTGAATCAGATACAACGGCTGAAGAGTTGGTAAATACTATGGATGAAAAAAGTCTTGCTGAAATTTTTTATAAGTATGGAGAGGAACGCTATTCACGTAAAATAGCAAAAAAAATAGTTAATGCAAGAAAGAAAAAGAAAATTAAATCCAGCAGGCAGCTATCTGAAATCGTATGCGGAGCCGTTTCGGGCAAAGCATCATTCAGGAGAAGGATTCATCCTGCCACTCGAGTGTTTATGGCTGTTAGAATAGCTGTTAACAAAGAGTTGGATATACTCAATTCATTCATGGAAACCGCTGTTGACTTGTTGAATCCTGAAGGCCGGTTCTGCATATTATCATTTCATTCGCTCGAAGACAGGATTGTAAAAAAAAAAATAAAACGCCTGGAAGGTAAGTGCATATGCCCGCCGGCTTTGCCAAGGTGTGTTTGTAATAAGACAAGGGTTATACGATCTTTGACCAGAAAAGTTTTGCGGCCGACAGAAGAAGAAATTGCAGCCAATCCAATGGCGAGAAGCGCTAAACTAAGAGCCATAGAAAAATTATAACTACTCTGGTTTAGGGTTCAGGGGTTCTGGGGTTCTGGGTTGGTCTGCTTTTAGCAATTCCCGCTCAAAAGGTTATGTTGGTTGTGAGCAGGAATTTCCGGTCTGCTTTTAACCCTGAACCCTTAAACGCTTACGTTTGAACTATGGCTCGTAAAACCCCAAAAAATGCCCTCAGCACAAGAACCGTGATAATCTGGTTTATCATTATGGCGGTCTTTATTTCTGAGCTTCTAATTTACACATGGAGCAGAGTGCAGTGCATAAAATTCGGGTATGAAATTTCTAATGAAAATAATAAAAATCGGAATCTTATAAATCTGCAAAATAACTTAAAGGTTGAGCTTGCGCGCCTGAAATCTCCGGAACGGCTCGCAAAAATAGCAAAAAATCAGCTTGGCCTGAAAACACCAACACCGAAGCAGATAATTATAATTCCATGAAACCAATTGAAAAAAAACACATAAGGTTGAGAACAATTCTGATTGGTTTTATTTTCAGCATTTTTCTATCTGTTATAGGGGCAAGGGCTTTTTATCTTCAGGTTTTTTGCAGTTCATGGCTGTCAAGGAAAGCAGCAAATCAGTATGAGAAGTCATTAATTTTTCATGGAAAGCGCGGGACAATTTACGATACAAACCACAGGGAAATGGCCTTGAGTATAGATGTTATATCAATTGTGGCATATCCCCCCAATATCAAAGATCCGGCTGCGATCTCCAGGTCTCTTAATAAAACGCTGGAAATTGACGTTAATTCGCTTAATCAGAGACTCACATCTGACAGATCATTTGTTTGGGTTAAACGCAAGGTTACACCAAAAGAAGTAAAAGATGTAAAAGCCCTTGATCTCAAAGGTATAGATTTTATAGCCGAGCACGAACGTTTTTATCCAAACAAAACCCTTGCAGCACAAGTGCTTGGATTTTCAGGTATAGACGAGCATGGCCTTGAAGGAATCGAATACTATTATGACACTTACCTTAAGGGAAGTACTTGCAGATTTACGGTTTTAAAAGATGCTTTTAAACGAGGGTTCGACACTGAAAAGAATGTGATGCCTGATTGCAGTGGGAATAACCTGATATTAACGATTGACTATAATATCCAGTACTTAGCCGAAAGAGCGCTTGAAGAGGCATCTGTTAAATTTAATGCCAAATCAGGGATGGCGATTGTAATGTCTCCAAAGACCGGAGCCATATTGGCAGTGGCTCATTATCCGTTTTTCAATCCAAATTCTTTTGGGGAGTTTGATCGGAATTTGTGGAGAAACAGATCAATAACAGATTCATTCGAGCCCGGCTCAACCATGAAAATCTTCAGCGCGTGTGCGGCAATAGAATTTGGAGGATGTTCTTCGAACACCATCTTTTTTTGTGAAAACGGTAAATACAAAATAGGCAAAAACATTGTCAACGATACTCATCCTCATGGCTGGTTGTCTCTACAGCATATTATTAAGTTTTCAAGCAATATCGGCACCGTAAAGATTAGCGAAAGGATAGGGCCGGAACATATTTATAAAACATTTAGCAGTTTTGGTTTTGGTGAAAAAACAGGAATAGACTGTCCGGGGGAAACATCGGGCGGCCTGTCCCACTATAATACATGGGCAAAAATTGATGCCGGCGCAATAGCTTTTGGACAGGGAGTTGCCGTTTCTGCCCTGCAACTGATAACTGCGGCTTCAGCGATTGCAAATGATGGGATTCTTATGGCTCCTTATATTGTCCAGGCTATAACGGATCAGAATGGACGTCTTATAAAAAGCTCAAGCCCACGTATAGTCAGAAGGGTCGTTTCACTGGATACAGCCCGAATCGTGAAAAAAATAATGGCTTCTGTAACTACTGAAGGGGGAACAGGTGTGAATGCTGCTTTGGAAGGTTATGCTGTCTGCGGGAAGACAGGAACCGCCCAGAAAATTGATAAAAAAGGAACTTATTCGGACGAAAAATACACAGCTTCATTTCTTGGGTTTATTCCTGCCGATGATCCTGAAATAACTGTTCTGGTAGTTATTGACGAACCCCGGGGAAAGCATTACGGCAGCATAGTTGCGGCTCCGGCATTCAAAAGAATAGCGCATGAAACAGCAAACTATATGAACATACCGTTAACCGTCGATAATTCATTTGGAAGATTGGTTGACATGCGGATCCACGAAAACGGGGCAAGAGGTTGAAACTTTCTATTTTGCTTGAATCTGTAACGGAAATAAGGTGTGTACGCTTTGTCAAAGAAGGTATAGAGCATCAGCATAGCGCTGGAACATGGCAACATAATAATTTGCCTGATTATGAAATAGGCTCAATACATTATCGGGCGCAGGAAGTTAAGCCTGATGGGCTTTTTGTTGCCGTAAAGGGTTTTAAGGCGGATGGGCATGACTTTGTTGATGAAGCCCTGGCAAGAGGTGCATCGGTAATTGTAACTCAAAAACCTGTTAACAAAGAATCTGTAATTATAGAGGTTGAGAATACCAGAAGAGCTCTTGCCGCAATTTCTGCAAATTTTTACGGGAATGCTTCAGAGAAGTTGTTCATTATAGGGATAACCGGAACAAACGGTAAAACAACAACAGCTTACATAATTGAAAGCATCCTTGCTGAAGCGGGTTTCAAGGTTGGTGTAATAGGAACTATTAATTACCGTTATTCAAGCAGGGTTTTTCCAAACCCAATGACAACGCCGGAATCTTTGGATCTGCAGAGAATATTGGCAAAAATGCATGAAAACGGGATCACCCATGTTGTTCTGGAAGTGTCATCTCATGCAATTGACCTGCATAGGATTGACTGCTGCCGGGTAGATATCGCTGTGTTTACCAATCTGACTCGGGAACACCTTGATTATCATGGAAATATGGATTCCTACTGGTTTTGCAAAAAAAGGCTTTTTACGGAGCACTTAAAAACCGGTCCCAAGAAGGGCCATATTTCGGCTGTAGTAAATTGTGATGATAAGAGAGGAAAAGGACTTTATAATTTACTTTCAGAAGCATCTGATAGTATGCCCGTGATTTCCACAGGCAGTACGGCAGATAAAATGATATGGCCGGATAATATTAAATACAGCCTTACAGGTATTACGGGGAGAATTTCAACAGAAAGGGGGGGGTTTAATTTAAAATCACCTCTTACAGGGGAGCATAATCTTGAGAATATACTCAGCGCAACAGGTGTGGGGATTGCTCTTGGACTTTCTCCGGCTATCATAAAGGCAGGTATAGAAAAAGCAGGCCGGATACCGGGCAGACTTGAATTTATACCAAATAAAGCAGGCAAGTTTGTGTTTGTTGATTATGCTCATACTCCGGATGCTCTGGAACATGTTTTGTCTTCTTTAAAGTCAATTAAAGATAACGAAATCGGTAAAATTATCTGTGTAGTTGGCTGTGGTGGAGATAGAGATAGAGGCAAAAGGTCCCGGATGGGCGAAATAGCCGGCAGGTTTTGCGATCTAACTATAATCACATCGGATAATCCGCGCACCGAAGATCCCATAGGAATAATAAGCCAAATAGTAGAGGGAATAGAACAAACATCTTCAAAGAAATATACTCTGCCTGAGCCGGCAAAGGGCATTCGGGAGAAACGTTATGTTATTGAGCCTGATCGCAGGAAAGCTATAAAACTGAGCATCACATCAGCCGGTCCTGGAGATATTATACTTATAGCCGGCAAGGGGCATGAAACGTATCAATTAATCAAGGGGGAAACTTTTCTCTTTGATGACAGGGAGGAGGCTAGAGAGGCTCTTAAATAAAATATTGGGTTTACGGTTCACGGTTCACGGTTTACAGCTAAGGAACGGTTACAAAAAAAACGACAATGGGGAACAAACAAAAAATACTCTGGACAACTGCTGAAATTCTTGAAGCTACAAAGGGAGACCTTTTGTGCGGGGATATTAAACACATTTTTGAGGGAGTATCCATTGACTCGCGCACAATATCTGCAAATGAACTTTTCGTTGCAATCAAGGGAAATGTTTACGACGGTCACAGTTTTGCGTCTGATGTGATAAACAGCGGCGTGAGAGGGCTCATTATAAGTAAAGATGATGCCGGTGATTGGCAGGATAAGGGCATTGTTTGTGTGGCAGTGAGCGATACTACGAAAGCTCTGGGTGATCTTGCTTCTTTTAACCGCAGGCGGACCGATGTTTCGGTTGTAGCGATAACTGGGTCAAACGGCAAAACTACAACCAGAGAAATGACTGCTTCCGTCGTTTCAACGCGTTATAAAACTTTATCGAGCAAGGGAAATTTCAACAATGAAATAGGGCTTCCGCTAACGCTCCTGGATCTTAAAAACAGCCACCAGTGGGCTGTGCTTGAGCTTGGGATGAACAGACCCGGAGAGATAGACAGGCTGGGTGAAATTTGCATTCCTGATATTGGTGTAATTACAAACATAGGCTTTGCTCACCTTGAGGGACTGGGCTCAATTGAAGGGGTAATGAATGCCAAGGGAGAGCTTTTAAAAAGAATAAAGCCGGAGGGAACAGCGGTTCTTAATGCAGATGATCCAAGAGTTTTATATTTATCGACTAAAACCTCAAAAAAAGTACTTTATTTTGGTTTATCAGAAGATGCTCGTATTAAAGCGCTGGATGTCAATGAAACAACAACCGGGAGTTCTTTTACTCTGGTGCTGCCGGAAGAAAGAATTCCAATAGAACTCAGAGCTTCCGGCAGATTCATGGTGTTAAACGCCCTTGCTGCAGCGTCTGTTGGATATATTATTGGTTTGTCTTCAGAGGAGATAAAAGCCGGCTTAGAATATTTTCAGCCGGTTAAGGGCAGGATAAATATCTTTGATGTCAGGGGAGTGCATATAATTGACGACACATACAATGCAAATCCTGATTCAATGGAAGCTGCAATCAGGATTTTCAGTTCATTAAAAGGCAGCAGCAGGGGTATTCTTGTCGCAGGAGATATGCTTGAGCTGGGAGAATACGCAGAATCCATGCACATAAAGATAGGCGCCCTGTTTGCTGGATCAAATATTGCAAGGCTTTACATTACAGGTGAGTTCGCAGAAGCTGTTGCAAACGGTGCCGGCAAAGAAGATAAAAATTCGATGGATATATTTATTGGAGATAGAGAAGAGATTCTTGAAGATTTAAAGAAATCACTTATGCCGGGAGACTGGGTTCTTGTAAAGGGCTCAAGGGCTATGGGCATGGAGAAAATCGTTGAGGGGTTGAAGAACTAAAATATTATGCTTTACCATCTGCTATATCCGCTTCATACGACAATATCAGTTTTTAATGTATTTCGCTACATTACATTCAGGACTATCTATGCCAGCCTCACAGCTTTTTTTATCTGTTTTTTCCTTGGGCCGTGGGTTATCAGAAAGCTCAACGAGATGCAGATCGGACAGCATATAAGAGAAGACGGCCCGCAGTCACATTTTGATAAAGCCGGAACGCCCACTATGGGTGGAATTCTGATTATATTTTCGATTACTGTTTCTACACTTCTCTGGATGAATTTGACAAACTATTATGTGTGGATAGCTCTTTTGGTAACGATTGGCTTTGGCGCTATCGGCTTTACAGACGATTATCTCATGCAAATCAAAAAGCGGAGCAAGGGGCTCAGCGTTAAAAGCAAGTTTTGTCTTCAGATATTACTCGCATTGTTAACTGGATTTTTTGTTTATATGTGCCCTGATTTTTCAACGCAAGTAACTGTCCCGTTTTTTAAAAATATTTCGCCTGATCTAGGTTGGGGATATATAATTTTTGCAGCATTTGTGATCGTTGCAACATCAAATGCCGTCAACCTTACAGACGGCCTTGATGGCCTTGCTATTGGCCCCGTGATTGTAGTTGCTGCCACATATATGCTTTTTGCTTATGTGGCAGGGCATTCTAAAATAGCTGATTATCTTCAGATTAACTATGTTGCCGAAGGCGGTGAAATAGCAATTTTTTGCGGAATTCTGGCTGGCGCAGGCATGGGTTTTCTGTGGTTTAACGCTTACCCTGCTCAAATTTTTATGGGTGATGTTGGATCCCTTTCCCTGGGCGCCGCTATAGGCACAGTTGCTGTGATTACAAAACAGGAGATACTGCTGGTAATTGTAGGTGGCCTTTTTGTTATAGAAACACTTTCCGTGATTTTTCAGGTAGGTTTTTTCAAGATGACAAACGGGCGAAGGATTTTCAAAATGGCACCGCTTCACCATCATTTTGAATTAAAAGGATGGCCGGAGCCAAAGGTTATAGTGCGATTCTGGATAATTGCCATAGCGCTTGCACTTATTTCAATGAGCACACTGAAATTAAGATGAAATGTAACAGTTTACGGTTCACGGTTCACGGTTCTCAGTTAACGGTTGATCAAAACATAAAATCATTCAACCAGCAACGAGCAACCAGAACTATAAAACCGACAACCGTGAACCGTAAACCGACAACCGTAAACCTTTTATATCATGGAACTTGAAAATAAAAACATACTCGTAGTTGGCCTTGGTGTTACAGGCGTTGCAACTGCTCGTTTTTTAATAAACCGGGGAGCATCAGTAACTGTTACTGACCAGAAGAAAGAACAGGAGATAGACCCCGAAGAGCCGTTAATCCTCGAGCCAGGAATAAAAATGGAAATAGGGTTACATAGAATTGAAACTTTTGAAAGAGCGGATCTTATTGTGGTCAGTCCCGGAGTTCCTCATACAATTGAGCCAATAAGAAAAGCAAAGCAACAAGGTATTCCAGTAATAGGTGAAATTGAGCTTGCATCAAGATTTATAACAGAACCAATTGTTGCTGTTACTGGCACTAATGGCAAAACCACTACAACAACTCTTTTAGGCGAAATGCTTGAAAATTCCGGTCTTAAAGTATTTGTGGGCGGCAATATAGGCAATCCTCTGATTGCATATGTCGATGGAAAGGAAAAGGCTGAAATTGTTGTTATAGAAGTAAGCAGTTTCCAACTGGATACTATAGATATTTTCCGAGCCAACGTGGCGGTTTTGCTGAATATTACCGAAGATCATATGGATCGTTATCCTGATCTGGATGCTTATGCAAAGTCAAAGGCACGGATTTTGCGTAACCAGCAATATGACGATACAGCAGTATTAAATGGCTCTGATCCTGTTGTGTGTTCTTTGAGCAGAGATATCCTGAGCAGAAAAGTTTTTTTCAGTTCAAAAGAAAAAAAAAGCGTGGCAATAAGCGATGAAAGCATAATTTCTCAGGAAAACATGTTCCTGCTCCTATCAGACTTTAAACTGCCGGGCAAGCACAACGCAGAGAATGCAGCAGCGGCAAGTCTTGCTGCACTGGCTGCCGGAGGAACTTTTGAAGGGGTACGAACGGCATTGAGGAAGTTTAAAGGGCTTTCCCACAGGCTTGAATATATTGATACTCTGAATGGTGTCGACTTTTTCGACGATTCAAAGGCTACAAATGTTGATTCAGTGGCAAAAGCGCTTGAAACTTTTGAAAGACCCGTAGTTCTGATTATGGGCGGGCGAAATAAGGGAAGTAAATTTCATACTTTGAGATATTTGATAGATAGGCACACGAAAAAGCTGATAGTTATTGGAGAAGCAAAAGAGGATATTAAGGCTGAACTTGGAGATATTAAGCCAGTTGAGACCGCAATTACCATGGAGGACGCAGTTTTTAAGGCATATAATGCTGCAAAACCTGGTGATATTGTGCTCTTGTCGCCGGCCTGCGCCAGCTTTGACATGTATAACAGCTATGCGCAAAGGGGAGAAGCTTTTTGCAGAGCTGTTGCAAAGCTTGGAACAGTTGACGGTTGACGGTTTACAGTTGTCAGTTACTGATTCTATGTTTTGAGCAACTGTGAACCGTAAACCATTACTTATTTATTATGACAAAACAACTGCCTAAAAATAATTTGCAATCAGGATACGATATCAAACTTCTTTTCCCTGTCCTTTTTTTGGTTGGAATAGGGATTGTAATGGTTTACAGCTCAAGTTCAGCTCTGGCGCTTAAAGAATTTGGAATTGATTACTATTTTTTTAAGAAACAGACGTTTTTTTCACTATTAGGAATTTTTGCTCTAGTTAGTTGCAGGCATATTCCGTTAAAACTTTTTCGTTCTTTGGCATATCCGTTTCTATTTTTAGCGTTTCTATTGCTAATTGCTGTCAAGTTTTCCGAACTGGGTATAACTGTCGGAGGCTCCACACGATGGTTACGGCTGGGTTTTTTTACATTCCAGCCATCTGAGTTTGCGCGTTTTTCTCTTGTGTTATTTCTGGCGTACTCCATGAGTAAAAAACTGGATAAACTTAAAGATTTTTCAATTGGTTTTCTGCCGCACCTTATGGTTTTCGTTATATTCGCAATACTGATATTTCTGCAACCGGATTTTGGTTCGGTAATTATCTTTGGGGCAGTTACATGGATAATGCTTTTTGTCGGAGGTGCTCGAATTTTACATCTTTTAACACCTCTGCTGATATTTTTGCCAGCTTTATACATATTTATGATCAATGCCCCTTACAGGTTAAAACGAATGATGAGTTTTTGGGATCCATGGCAATATTCTACAGATGAAGGATACCAGATGATACATTCCTTTATGGCTTTCGGTACCGGGGGCATATGGGGAACAGGAATAGGAAAAAGTTATCAGAAGCTTTTCTATCTTCCGGAACCACATACTGATTTTATTTTTTCAGTTATTGGCGAGGAGCTTGGGTTTTTGGGCGTGCTTGTAATTTTATTTCTCTATTTTGTTATCCTGTGGAGGGGAATAAACATAGCAATAAATGCTGATGAGCCTTTTGGATCATTTATGGCTATTGGTTTGACAATCGCAATTGGGCTTCAGGTTTGCATTAATATGGGAGTTACTCTTGGCCTTTTACCAACCAAGGGGCTTGCCCTGCCGTTCTTGAGTTACGGTGGGACCTCCCTTTTAATCAATATGGCATCAATAGGAGTATTGATGAATATAGGAGCATCTGCCAATGCGCTTAAAACACAGCGCGGCAGAAAACAAAATGCAAAAAACAAATAGCAACGGAAAGCGCATCGCAATTGCCGGTGGCGGAACAGGTGGGCATCTATTTCCCGGGATCGCAATCGCCGAGGCTTTTATTAAGCGCAATCCTGAGAATAGAGTCATTTTTATAAGTACGGGCAAGCCATTTGAAGTATCTGTTTTAGAAGAAAAAAGTTTTTCGCTTAAAACCATAACAGCAGAAGGGATAAAAGGCCGGGGGATAGTTAATCAGATCATATCAATTTCAAAAATACCAAAGGGATTGTTTGAGTCCATGCTTATCCTGAAAGACTTCAGGCCGCATCTGATTATTGGAGTTGGAAGTTACTCTGCAGGGCCTGTGGTACTTGGGGCATGGCTCATGGGAGTTAAAATTGTCTTACACGAGCAGAACATATTGCCGGGCATTACAAACCGTATTTTGACTTATCTGGCTGACCGTATTTATGTTTCTTTTAAAGATACTCGAGGCAATTTTAATCCGGAGAAGATTTGTTTTACAGGCAATCCAGTGAGAAGCGAAATTCTTTGTTTTGCAATGAAGAAATCCGAAAGCTCTGATTTCGTTCAAAGGAAGCTTTTTACAATTTTTGTAATCGGAGGCAGCCAGGGAGCACACTCCATCAATATAGCAGTATTGGATGCTCTAAAATTCTTAAAAGAGAAAGATAGTTTTTTTTTCATACATCAAACAGGAAACGCTGATGAAGAAGAGGTAAAGAACGCTTACAAAAAAAAAGGCATCTCCAGTACCGTTAAATCATTTTTTAATGATATGGGGCAGCAATACAAAAATGCAGATCTAATTATATGCAGAGCAGGCGCTACTACCGTGGCAGAATTAACAGCTATTGGTAAAGGTGCGCTGTTAATACCATATCCTTTTGCGGCAGACGACCATCAGGTTTTAAATGCAAAAACGTTGTCAGATGCAGGCGCTGCAGAAATAATTTTTCAAAAAGAACTCAGTGGCAGGTTACTTGCGCGGAAAATCAAGCACTATGCATCAAATTACAATGCCCTTAGTAATATGGCTTTAATGGCAAAAAAGCTTGGCAAACCGGATGCTGCAGACGCGATTGTTGATGATTGTTATAGGTTAATGAAAAGATCAAGACGGCCAACTGTGAACCGTGAATCTGAGCAGTTATAGATTATGTGTGGCCGTTCGCGGCTTGAAACCTGAAATTGGAAAGTAGAAATTAGGAAGAACAGTACAAAAGCATGAAGGCCAAATTTCCAATTTCTAATTTAACGAAAACTCTTTGAATTACAGTTTTCCGTGAACCGTGAACCTTAAACCGTTATTATATTATGTATCTTAAAAAATATCACATACACTTTGTAGGAATCGGCGGAATAGGAATGAGCGGCATTGCTGAGCTTCTTCTTAATCTCGGCTATAAAGTATCAGGCTCTGACATAAGATCATCAGATATTACAAGACGTTTGAAGAGGCTTGGAGGTATAATATTTGAAGGGCATTCCAAAGTGCAGATACAAGGAGCTGATGTTGTTGTGACATCGACAGCAGTTGGCCATGAAAACGTGGAAGTTGTTGCAGCCAGGCATACATCAATTCCTGTAATACCAAGAGCTGAAATGCTCGCAGAACTTATGCGTTTAGAACTTATGCGTTTAAAGTACAGCGTGGCGGTTGCCGGTGCGCACGGGAAAACTTCTACAACCTCGATAGTTGCTTCTGTTCTCGGCAAAGGTGGTCTTGATCCTACCGTAGTTATTGGTGGAATACTTAAAAGCACAGGTTCTAATGCACTTCTTGGGAAGGGAGATTTTATCGTAGCTGAAGCAGATGAAAGTGATGGTTCTTTTCTGAAAATATCTCCTACTATAGCGGTGGTAACAAACATCGATAGAGAGCACCTGGATTTTTACAAGGACTTGAACTCAATAAAAGCAGTTTTCCTCAGCTTTATTAACAGTGTACCTTTTTACGGTCTCGCTGTTCTTTGTCTTGATAACGAACCAATACAGGAGCTTATCCCGAAAATAAAGAAACGCTTCACCACCTATGGCCTGAGTGCCCAGGCCGATTTTCAGGCAAGGGATGTGGTGCTTGAAGGGCAAAAAAGCAGATTCTGTCTTTATCACATGGGAAAGATGCTGGGAGAGATCACTTTGAATCTTCCTGGTATTCATAACGTTTACAACTCCATGGCAAGCATCTCTGTAGGGATTGAGCTTGATATTCCTTTTGATACAATTAAATGCGCCCTCCAGACCGCTGAAGGAGTTCAGCGTAGACTGGAAATCAAAGGAGAGATAAACGGCATCACAGTTGTAGACGATTATGGTCATCATCCTACTGAGATCAAATCCACATTGTCTTCTATCAAGGCAAGCTGGCCCGGCAGGCGTAAGGCCGTAGTCTTTCAACCCCACCGCTACACCAGAACTAAAGCTCTCTTTGATGATTTTACTCGCGCATTTTATCAATCGGATCTGCTTGTAGTTCTTCCGATTTATCCTGCCGGAGAGAAAAAGATAAAAGGGATAACCGGTCAAGCCTTATGCGAAGGAATCAGGGCACATGGTCACAAAGAGGTCGTCTGCAAGGAAGATTTTAAAGAGGCTGTTTTTCATTTGAAAAAAGTATTAAAAGAAGGAGATATTCTGCTTACCCTTGGCGCAGGGAATGTATGGAAAATCGGGGAAGAGATACTGGATATATTGAAATAATGGTTTACGGTTGTCAGTTAATAGTTTTATGTTTTGAGGGCTACCAACGTAAGGCGGGACAGCCTGTAAATTCAATCAGTTAGCAACCCCTTAGCTTTTGCTTGATTGTGGAATTGCCATAGAGCCAAAATGACGGAAAGTGTTCCGCTTTAAGTTAGTAGCCATTTTGAGCAACCGTGAACCGACAACCGACAACTGTAAACCGACAACCGTTTTATGCTTGATTTTGATTCAAAAATATGGCTTGAAAGCCGGTTTAAAAACAGCGTCAGATTTGATGAATCTATGTCAAAGCACACATCTTTGCGAGTAGGAGGTGCTGCCGATGCTTTTGTTATGCCTGAAAAGCCCGAAGATCTTGTGGACATTATCAGGTGGTGCAGGCAGAAGGATATTCCTTGTCTTGTTATCGGAGACGGGACGAATCTTCTTGTAAAAGACTGCGGCATACGCGGAATTGTAATTGTACTTACAAAATGTCTAAAAAGCATTACTAGAAGTATGGGAAGAGATGGCATCATAGTTACTGCTTTGGCTGGGGCAAGGATGCAGGCTCTTTGCTCTTTTGCTATCAAGAATGGCCTCAAAGGGATGAATTTTGCCATCGGCATTCCAGGTACAGTGGGGGGAGGCGTAATGATGAATGCAGGGACAGCCCATGGATCAATAAAGGGCGTTCTTGATTCCATAAAAATTTTACTGCCTGCCGGTCATTCTAAAATAATTATGAGAAAAAATCTGAATTTTGATTACAGGAGGCTGTCTCTGAAAGATGAAGTAAAAGAAGTTAATCAAGGCCTACCCATTATATTAGGAGCCTGCTTCTGCCTGCATCCTTCAGATCCACAGAAACTTAAAAAAAATGCTGAGGAAATTCTGAAAGCAAGAAAAAAAAGACAGCCGGTGGGCCTGCCTAACGCAGGATGTTTTTTTAAAAACCCTTTGTTAGGAAAAACAGCTGGAGAGCTTATTGAACTGGCAGGACTTAAAGGCAGGTCAATAGGTGGAGCGAAAATTTCATTAAAACATGCCAACTTTATTATTAACAGGGGCAGAGCATCTTCCGCCGATATACTGGATATTATAGAGCTTGTTCAGAAAACGGTGTCAAAAAAGTTCAACATTAACCTGGAACCAGAGGTAAAAATTGTTGGGCAATAAGCATATAAGAAAAAACCATTACAAAGGCACCTCAACTAAAAGACGTGTCAAAATATTACAGCACTTTATTTGCTGTTTCGAGATAGTGACCGCAGTCGCCATTTTAACCGTAATGAGTTTTGTTTTTATTCTGGCTCACGATTTCATTACACAATGTGACTATTTCAGATCTGATAACATAGTTGTCAGAGGAGGGCATCGACTTTCAAAACAGCAAATTTTTGAACAGGCAAATATAAATAAAGGAATAAATATTCTTTCCGTCAATCTTTCAATAATCAGAAACAGACTGCTGGCGCATTCATGGATAGCTGAGGCTGAAGTCAGGAGAGAGTTGCCTGATGTAATAATTATTAGAATTAAGGAGCATGAACCGCTTGCTATTTTGGATCTTGGCCGCAGGTTCCTGATAAACGTTAATGGAGAAGTATTTAAAGAATGTACTGCATCGGATCCTGATGTTTTGCCAGTTGTTAGCGGACTTCAATTTTCAGATCTGAATATTTCAGGTGAGCCACGCAGCACATCTTTTAATGCAGTAATGGAAGTTTTACGTCTTGGTCGGGAATCTGACAGCATTCTTCCAAACGGGAAAATAAAAAAAATTCGAGTGGATAGACAAATAGGTATAACCCTGTATGCATTTGATCAAGCAAGAGTAATAAAGCTGGGCTATTATGATTATCCTTACAAGTATGAAAGGCTTGAAAGCGTACTTTTTTATCTAAAGGAAAAGAGATGTCGTCCGGATTTCAATTCTATTGATTTGAATCACCTGGATCGTATTGTTGTAAATTTTATGAGAGATGAATCATCTGCCGGAAATCACAAGGAGGTTTAACATGCATGGGAAGGAAGAAATTATTGTTGGCCTTGATATTGGAACCACCAAAATCTGCGCTGTTGTTGGTGAAATATCCGGCGATGAAATTAATATAGTCGGTATAGGAACCCACCCTTCAATTGGGCTCCGCAAGGGAGTGGTGGTGAATATTGAATCAACTGTAGAATCTATAAAAAAAGCGGTTGAAGAAGCTGAGCTTATGGCGGGCTGCGAAATTTCATCGGTTTATGCTGGAATTGCAGGAGGGCATATAACCGGTTTCAACAGCCGCGGAATTGTGTCAGTAAAAGGCTCTGAAATAACTGAGCTTGATGTTGCGCGAGTAATTGATGCTTCAAGAGCTGTGGCAATCCCAATGGACAGGGAAGTCATACATGTGCTTCCACAGGAATTTATTGTTGATGATGAAGCAGGTATTCAGAATCCTGTTGGTATGGCCGGGGTAAGACTGGAAGCGAAAATTCATATTGTGACCGGAGCTGTTACGTCGGCTCACAACATTGTCAAGTGTGCAAACCGTTCCGGCCTTGATGTCTGCGATATTGTTCTGGAATCTCTTGCTTCCGGCGAAGCTGTGCTGACTGACGAAGAAAAAGAGCTGGGTGTAGGCTTGATTGATCTTGGAGGAGGGACAAGCGATCTGGCTATATTTTGCAACAAAAATATTAGGCATACATTTGTGCTTGCATTAGGGGGAAACAATTTGACAAATGATCTGGCAATCGGACTGCATGCACCGCTTGGAGAATCTGAGAAGCTAAAGAAGAAGTATGGAACTTGCGTTGCGAAAAATATTAGCAGCGAAGAAACTATTGATGTCCCAGGAATTGGAGGTCGAAAATCAAGAAAGCTTTCCAGGCAAATTCTTGGTGAAATTTTGGAACCTCGTATGGAGGAAATTTTTAAACTACTGAATAGAGAAATCTATAAAGCCGGGATGGAGAAATTAATTTCTTCAGGCATTGTTTTAACGGGCGGAACATCGCTTTTGAATGATGTAATTGAGATTGCGGAATCAGTTTTTAATTTTCCAACCAGGCTAGGTAAGCCTATGGGAATCAGTGGTCTGGTCGATGTGGTAAACAATCCCATGTATGCTACCGGCGTTGGGCTGGTTATATACGGTGCCAAAAACCAGACTGTTAAGAAGAAATTCAGGATTCGCGACAAAAACATTTTCAACCGTTTGATAACAAGGATGAAGAAATGGTTCAAGGATGTAATTTGATTTGTCGATTAGGAGGGGACTATGTTTAGTTATGTTGATAATGATACATCTGCGAAGATTAAGGTTATTGGGGTAGGTGGTGCAGGTGGAAACGCAATAAACAATATGATTGAATCCAATCTGCAGGGGGTTAAGTTTATTGCAGCAAACACGGATGCCCAGGCACTTGAGAATTCAAAGGCACAACTCAAGCTGCAGATTGGAGAAAGGCTTACAGAAGGACTTGGTGCTGGTGCTGATCCTCAAGTTGGGAGAGAAGCTGCAGTTGAAAGTAAGGAAGCAATAAAAAGCGCTCTTGAAGACAGCCATATGGTTTTTATTACCGCTGGATTTGGCGGTGGTACCGGCACTGGAGCTACACCGGTTATAGCGGAAATTTGCAAAGAAATTGAAGCGTTGACAGTTGCAGTAGTAACAAAGCCTTTTTCATTTGAAGGGAAGAAAAGAACAAAACAGGCGGAGGATGGCATTACTGAATTAAAAGAGGTTGCCGACACAGTGATTATAATACCCAACGACAGATTAAGAGGAATTGCTTCCAAAAATGCAAAGATGGTCGATATGTTTAAGAAAGCAGATGAAATTCTTCTTCATTCCGTTAAGGGAATTACCGATCTTATTATGATGCCTGGTCTTGTCAATCTTGATTTTGCGGATGTTAGAACAACAATGTTAAGGGCAGGCATGGCCATAATGGGTACAGGTATAGCAAATGGAGCTAACCGGGCAAAAGAAGCTGCTGAAAGGGCTATATCCCATCCATTGCTTGAAGATATTTCCATTGCCGGTGCAAAAGGTGTATTAATAAACATAACATGCACTAGTGAATTAACAATGGAGGAGATGACGGAAGCTTCTGATAGAATACATGAAGAGGTGGGTGAAAATGCCGATATTATCTGGGGAACTGTAATTGATGAATCTCTTGGCGATGAAATGAGAGTCACCGTCATTGCAACAGGTATAGGCGCAGATAATAAATCATTGCTGTCGGATAGCTGCAGAAATAAGCACATGGAAAATGTGCTCAGAGGGCAAATAAGAGATATTACTCCTGATGATTTGAAAAATGCAGTTAATTTTGAAGAGCCAACTTTTATCCGACGGCAAGAAGCAGCCGGCGAATTAACCGGGGCTGCCCAGAGAGGATACAAGGGAATAATAATTGACAACAATGATCTTGAAATTCCCACCTTTTTAAGAAGAAAGGCGGACTAAATAATTTGATGCTTGGTGAAAAAATATATTGGAACATAGTAACACTATCAAACGCAATTAAGGAACGTGGACGAAATAACTTCTCCAACTATGCATCACAGCTTCAGGCCGCCTTTATTTGATCTCAAATCCCAAAAATATTGAAATAGGTAAGCTATTCCATCAACTTTTGTGATCTGAGATCAAACAAATTCGACCCAAAATCGTGATCTACGTAATTTTATACCTTGTTGCAATTGTTATAGCAAATTTAAGTATAGCAGCGTTTGGACCAAGCATTGCTATTATTAATGCCTTTTTGTTTATTGGTCTGGATTTAACTGCAAGGGATCAGTTGCACGAGACATGGCGAGGAAATCATTTGTTCCTGAAGATGTCAATTTTAATAGCAACTGGTTCTATATTGTCTTGGTTATTAAACCGAAACTCTGGATCAATCGCAATGGCTTCATTTACAGCATTTGCTGCCACAGCCATAGTAGATGCGATTGTTTATCATCAACTCGGCAAATATCCTCGTTGGTTACGTGTAAATGGAAGCAACATACCTAGTGCTGGAGTGGATTCCATAGTTTTTCCAACATTGGCTTTTGGAGGGTTGCTATGGGGGATTATTTTAGGGCAATTCTTGGCTAAAATAATCGGGGGCCTCGTTTGGTCTCTCGTATTCCGTTGGTATGACAAAAGGATTTCTACCCGATCCCTTGCAGAGGAAGGATCGAATATACAAACCAGCTAAGGAACGTGGACGGGTGAGATTAGGCAGGCAATAACAGCAATAACCGAAAACGAGCGATTCCATCAATTATCAATTTTGACTATAAAAACACATGATATCGAAAACCGATAAGTTAAATAAAAGATACGCTGAATCGGAAATCGGTACAATTAGGAAAGTTTGCAGAGAATGTATTCGAATAGTTCTTGTATATCCCAACAAATATCAAGTTGGGATGTCCAGTCTTGGTTTTCAGACAGTATATCATTTATTAAATAATATTGAGAATGTTGTATGTGAAAGATCTTTTCTGCCTGATGAAACCTGTTCGAACGGGGCTGGAATAACGACTATAGAATCAGGTAGGCCAATTGTTGATTTTGACATTATTGCTTTTTCAATTTCCTTTGAGAATGACTACCCAAATCTTCTGACCATTTTAGATAAAGCAGGTATCCCCTTGCATTCAAGCGATAGAGGAATCCCCCATCCTCTTGTTATTGCAGGAGGAGTTGCCTGCTTTTTAAACCCGGAACCTATTTCATTATTTATTGATTGTTTTTTGATCGGGGAGGCAGAATTGATGCTTCCCCAATTTATTGACTGCTTTGATAATAATATAAGCAAAAGATCTCTTTTAAAAAATATAGTGCACAAAGTACCAGGCACTTATGTTCCTGCATTTTACGAAACAACCTATAATAAAAATGGAACAATTCGTTCCTTTGAACCATTGCTGGATGTCCCTGTCAATATCAGGCGGACGTATCTAAAAGATCTTTCCAAGGTGTCAACATGCAGCACTATAATAACCCCGCATACTACCTTTGATAACACATTTTTGATAGAAACAGGCAGGGGCTGTCCGCATGGTTGCCGTTTCTGCAGTGCCGGATATGTTTACAGGCCTCCGAGATACAGAACTTTTCAGGTTATTGCAAAATGTTTGGACCAGGGAGTTTTGCTTACCGATAAAATCGGTCTTGTTGGTGCCGCAGTGTTGGATTTTCCCGGTATAAAAAAACTTTACGATTATGTTAATAATAAGGATATTAGGATATCGTTCAGCTCTCTCAGGGCTGATTCACTTTGCCCGGAGCTTATATCCTTACTGAGGCTAAGCAAAGTAAAAACAGCTACAATTGCCCCGGATGCAGGATCTGAACGTATGCGCAAGGTAATCAACAAAGGCATTACAGAAAAAGTAATACTTAATGCCGCTGAGGCCCTTGTAGAGGGCGGTATCCCAAACTTAAAGCTCTATTTCATGATTGGTCTTCCAACAGAAACAATGGATGATGTAGAAGCTGTCATAGAACTGTGCAAAAAAATAAAACATCAATTTCTTGAATCAAGCAGGATTAAAAAGCGAATAGGGGGAATAACTGTAACAGTTAATTCTTTTATCCCAAAGCCTTTTACACCTTTTCAGTGGGTTGCAATGGATGATGAACACACTTTGAAAAAAAAAATAAAGATGGTAAAGGATGGTTTGAAAAGAGTTGCAAACGTCCGTGTTCATGCGGATATCCCGCGTTGGGCTTATATCCAGGCTATGTTTTCACGCGGTGACCGCAGGGTTTCAAAAATTCTGACTTTAGCTAATAAAAATCATGGAAACTGGGCGCAAACGCTTAAGGAAACAACGATAAATCCGGATTTTTACGCTCTGAGGGAGCGATCTTTAGATGAATTATTTCCCTGGGACTTTATAAATCATGGTGTAAGCAAGTCTTTTCTAAAACAGGAATATAAGAAAGCCCTGGATGGTAAAGAGACTCCACCATGCCCTATGAAATCATGCAATGTTTGTGGGGTCTGTAAGAAAGAAGGTTGAGCCTTAATATTTAGCTTTTAGGAACGGGGACGAAATAACTTCCCCAAGTAGGCGCACAGATTTGGGTCGAATTTGTTTGATCTCAGATCACAAAAGTTAATGGAATAGCTTACCTATTTCAATATTTTTGTGATTTGAGATCGAACAAAGGCGGCCTGAAGCTGTGATGCATACTTGGGGAAGTTATTTCGTCCCCCGTTCCTTAGTCTTTATGGCTAAACTATTCGCATATTTTAGAATTCTATTGCGAGCTGTGTAGTCATCAGATGTCTTGTGTTTTTATTTTCAAATTTGCCGTACAGGTATTCAAGAGCAACAGATGTGTGTTTAAATAGTTCATAACTAGCAACTCCACCGAATTGTTTTTTTGGCAAAAAATTATCGCAATCATGACTTCCCTCATAACAGACAGCAAGATTTAGACTGTCGATAACATCACAGGCAAGCTCAATAGTCCAGGCTTCAGGTTTATAGGATTTGCCTAACGTATCCATTTCAATATCATCCATGGCTCCGAGATATTCTGCATTGAAAAAAAATCTATCTAAAAAAGAAGCAATTATGAATGTATTGAACCCGCCGATATGATTTTTGATTGTTTCGTAGTCACCATCGTCATCAACTATCAGATCCTGAAGGCCGTCACTGTCGGCAATGTTGGATATCCCTGATATTCCGGCAGTTAAATTCAAATCCGGCACTGTTTTTTCAGGAAGAGTAAAAACCGCACTTGCCAGGTAAACAGTAGAAGAACTTCTTCTTCCTGTTTCATCAATATCTCCGTTAAAGGCGCCAAAATAAAGTTCCAGCAGGTCATTCCTGAAACCTCCGACAGCAGCGCTTTCATTTGTCTCTCCAAGTTGCAAGGTAAGAGGATCTCTAATAAAATGGCTTTCAAACCTTCCAAATGGGACATACATTTTTCCTAAATCAACATAAAGAGGCACCACATCCGCTCCATCTATAGTGATGATTCCTTGGTCCACATCAAATTCTGTGTCGTCTTCTTCATATAAAAAGAAAAGACTTGCTTTAACATGCTTTGCAATATCAACATCAAAACCAATTTCGACTGTTGCAAGAACAAGATCCCTTGTATCCATGTATCTTACTGATGGATCATGAAAATTATAGTCTTGATAAAAAGCCTCGACTTCCATGCAAGCGCTGGGATGTATTTTATCAGCCCATTTCCCAAGCAAACTTACAAATTTTGTTTCATGGGCATCCTTGTCTCCAGTTTTCGAAGAAGATTCCATTTCCTGCTTCATGTCAGCAGCTTCTTTGTCGGTAATGATATTTTTCTTTTCAAGAATTTTTAGCAGTTGTTCGGTTTCCTGGCTTATTGCAAAAGCATTAGAATTAATAATAAACAATGCTAAAAAGAGCGTAATCCCAATTACAATAAAATTTTGTTTAGACATAATCTCCTCCAATGGTTTTTGTATAATTACTTCATATCAATAAATTCAACCCAGATAACCGCTCCAATCTCAACATCCTTGTCTTTACCATTATGTTTTATTTTAGCGTCAGAAGTATTTAGTGCAGCAAAGCCCCACCATCCGGCTTTTGGTGCAGCATAGGAGAAGACACCATTTTGATCGGCTTTGACAGTCTGAGTTACCATGTAATCAGTCGGAGCGCTGTATTTTTCCTCTTTGTTATAATATTCGACCTCAACTTCAGCATATGGTACGGGTTTCCTATCCAGCTTGACTATTCCCTGAAAAACATTGCCTGTGTATAGTCCATATGGTTTGGTCAGAGGGACGATTTCAGTTTTAAGTCCAAGTTCTTCATCCCATCCCTCATCATCGCCAAAAGCAGTAACCACAGCTTTTGTATAATGAACGATATAACAATCTTCTGCCGGTTCCCAGTATGGCTGAGGGTCCATATAAAACATATAAACTCCGGGCCTCTTAATCTTATAATTTGCAGTCCATGCCTGATGTCCTTCAACTGTGGCTGGTTTTAGTAATTTTATTAAATTTGTTTTTTCCCCATTTATACAAACGCCGAAGTCAGCCGGTTTTGAGAGATCCATTCCATGGCCTTCAAATGGATGCCAGAACATAAGGTCTATTTTTACATTATTGTTTTCTCCCTGCATTACCATCTGGTCTGAAGGTATGACCATGCCAAAATGAGCTGAAGCAGAACTGGCGATCATGACAATAAATAATGCAAATACAAAATAATTTAAAAAAGATTTATTCATGAAATTGTCCTCCAATGTGCAAAAAATCAATTAAATTAGCGCACCTTCGGTGCGGGCTCTTAGCTTTTAGCTAATGGCTTTTAACTTCTTAATAAAATTGATTAAAAAATGGAAATTCCTATACTATCAAGTTAGGAACGGGAACGAAATAACTTCTCCAAGCAGGCTTCAGCTTGCGGCTGACATAAGTCTCCAATACATTAAAAACATATTCAGTGTCAATATTAAATTTTGAGTATGAACATCAGCGATTCCCGATGGCATGATAACATATTGATTTAACGATGTTTTTGAAACACTCTTTTCGTAAACCTTTTTGCTGTCAATTCAATAGGTTATCTCAAAACAGAGATTATGGCT
>JABZFQ010000170.1 GCA_014237365.1 Desulfobacteraceae bacterium
AAGTAGTTGAATCTGACAACTAGTATCAGAATCAGTTAAGACATTCAGAGGATAAATCAAGTTCTGTGAAGGTTAAGAGAGTTTTTTCTTTTGACCCGTTGCAGGTTAACTAAATGTTCGGCCACGGAAAATCTACCATGCAAAATAATGACAAAAAATTGCTGGAAATCTTTATTTAATAAAATCAGTAATCAAAATTGGAATGAAAAAAGAAGAGGGAGGGAGAAGAATTCCCCCTCATGCATAGATATCATGAGGGGGGGAGGAAGAAATTAAGCGACTTTCTTTAATTTCTTTATATACAGATGGTAACTACGTTCATCGTTGTATATAGGTAGGTGATTAATCTCTCCACTTTTAACTATAGGAGAATTTATACCACATAGTTTGCAGTCGGTAGCTCCCCAAGCAGGCATGTCTAGATCAATAATTGAATGGAATTTTGATGTGTATTCTTTTTGTAATTTTTTAACAAGCTCTTCATTAATTCCTCTATTAGCAAATAAGCCAATACCTGCAACCTTACCACCTGCATTCCCAACCAACTTAATTAAGGTTTGTAAGCCGTTCCCTGTTGTTGTCATATCGTTGACAATCAATACATTTTCATTTGGTTTTATCTCAAATCCTTTCGCTAATTCATTTTGAGGACAACCTGTTTCTTTATCAATAGTCGCATAAACAGCCCTTGTCACACCATTCTTGGCAGCACCATTAAGCTCTCTGGCAATATCGTAAGCAAAGAACATTCCATGAGAGGTCGGTCCTAAAACAACATCAATAGAGGGTAAAAATTTTTCTTGTTTCACCCACTCAACAAGTTCTTTACTGATCTTAGCGACATATGATGGGTACTGGCTAATCGCAGCAAATCGGAAGAACAACTCTGAATGTTTTTTACAAAGAAGTTCGAAGTGTCCATCCAAAATGATAGCCTTAGAAAAATCAAGCATTTCCCATATATCATCTTCATTCAATGAGTACAGATGATTAATTTTTACCATAGGACTTATCTTTTGACGATAATCCATAAATACCCCCTATATAAAGAAGCAAACATTGTTAATAGTTGCAATAAGTCAATAATTTCAGCTTCTTGTCTTTGCTTCTCAGTCGTGACAATTTAGAAATTTTCAGGTCAACCAAATATGCAATCTTAACATTATCTTGGTTAATACCGCAAGCATTTTCATTAAAAAAGCTTCCAGCACCCATGAATAAAATGACAACTCCATCAACAATAGCACCTTGTTCTTGAATCCATTTAATAGTTGACGTAAGAAGCTCAGGCACAAGAACAAAGCAATCAAGTAATACTATTCTATAGCCACGCAAAGACTCACCCTTTTCGTACTTAAAGTCCAGCCTTCTTGGTGCTGTATGTGATTCATCGCATACAATAGGATGGCATTGGATCTTGCCTGGAAAATGTGGCCCAACGAGCTGATCCTTGAAAAGACGATTTACGCCCTTATCCAAATAGACAAAAAGAAATTTGTCAGAAGATTTGATGATTTGATTGATATATTCTATCTCTGACGCAAGGCACCGACACGCCTCTCTATAAAACTTTTCATTTCCATTGATGAGAGGAAGAACTGAAAACTTTCTTGGAAATAAATATTTTTTTTCTACATCTGTATAGTGCCATTTTGTGTTCCATGTTAGTGCACCATTCTCAAATATAGCATCAGCAACAAAGGTATTTGGAATTTGCTTTGGAAAATTTGACTTAATCGCTTCTTCTACTTCTTGTTCTGCCAAATTTCTTTCAGATCTAATTTTTTTACGAAACCAATCATTCAGGGATAATAACCAGCTAGCCAATTGTTTACCTTTCTCGGTCTCAATGTAAATGGCTGCCAAAATAGCAATGGGGATGGCTACAATTATACCGATAGCTACAGCCCAACAAATTTCTACGGAGTGATGTTGCCAATGATTAGAACACCAGCCTAAAAAAGATGCTATCATCCTTATGCGTTTTCCTGTAGTAGTTCATTGATAACACTTTTAGCAGCTTTGACAGGGTCTTCAGATTTTACTATCGGCCTGCCGATAACTATAAAATTTGCCCCGGAATTGATTGCCTCTATAGGTGTCGTTATTCTTCTTTGGTCATCTTTTGCTGTAGACCAAACAGGCCGAATTCCAGGTGTTAATATAACGAAATCATCTCCGCATGTTTTTCTTATAGCTAAAATTTCTTTTGGAGATGCAACGCAGCCATCAATGCCTGCAGATTTAGCAAGTTCTGCAAAATGTACCACTTGGTTCAACACATCATGCTTCACCCTTAGCTCATCTGAGAGAATTCTATCAGTCAAGCTCGTTAAAACAGTTACTGCTAGCAAAATAGGTTTGCGAATATGCCTTTTTTGGGCTTCTGTTTCAGCTGCCTCAACAGCCGCACGCATCATATCGCATCCCCCTGAGGCATGAATATTTAAAATATAAACACCTGTTCTGGTAGCCATTCTTACGGCATTCGCAACTGTATTGGGAATATCATGATACTTTAGGTCAAGAAAGACTTCGCCTCCCAGCTCTCTTATGTCTTCTATAATCTTAGGGCCAACCTTGGTGAAAAGATGTGAACCAATCTTAAATACGCCTACGTAATTTTTCAAAAGCCTTACAAGCTTAAGCGCATCTTCGGAGTTGTCAACATCCAAGGCAAGACAAACTTTTTGTTTCATATCTTTTGGTTGCATTTTCTCCTATGTTTCCCCAAACGTAAAATTATGTTCTGTTTAATCAACTAATCAGTCAATAAAAATTTGGTCGTATTTTTTCCCAAACACCTTGGCTATTTTCAATTTAGAATTCTTTGCAGCTTGCCCCCCTTTTTCAACTTTTGAAACGGTTTGAGGAGCCAAACCTGCTTTTCTAGCAAGCTCAGCAATACTCCACGCATTAGCTTCCCTAAGTTCTTTAACTGAATTTTTATCCATCTCTCATCTCTTTTATTAAGTTATATAAACAGTATTAATTTTTAATAAGTTTACGCATATAAAAAGATATGTCAAGGAAAATTATTTTAAAAATAGCTTTTTAGTGGTGAATTAATCAATATTAAATGATATTAAGTGGTGTATTGAAAAATATGGGACGCTAAATTGTATAATTTTGTGCAAAGAATCACTGAAACGGCAATAATTGCCGAACAAAAGGATGAACTCTGACTGAAAAAGCCTGGCCGTTTTTTGGTTTCTACAAATTTTGTTGTTTATCGATCTTTCTTCGTTTTTTAGCCATATTGTGTTTGCTTTTTCATCAGGTTATCCTTGACGTTGACAGACCCGCTAGTGCGGGGGACGCAGATCGGCAGGCAATATTTCATAAAAAAAGTTTTAAATGGAAGCAACGATCCGGATGATATTTTTGTTAGGATACGCTTACTATGATCAGGCG
>JABZFQ010000090.1 GCA_014237365.1 Desulfobacteraceae bacterium
GATCATAGTAAGCGTATCCTAACAAAAATATCATCCGGATCGTTGCTTCCATTTAAAACTTTTTTTATGAAATATTGCCTGCCGGTCTGCGTCCCCCGCACTAGCGGGTCTGTCCAACGGCAGGCATGAGTGGCTGGGAAAAGCCTGCGATAACCTTGGAAACTACACAAAAATATTGCTATTTAGACGGCTGTGCAAAAGAAAAAAAGTCGCCGGCTTTTCCCAGTCCATCTCAATGCCCTTGTTCGCTGCTCTTAGGCAACTTCGAGTTGGAGGTGTTTACCTACTGCTTGAGCATAATTTACCAATGTAGAGAGGCGGATGTCTTCTGCATGGTTTTCAATCCGGGAGATGGCAGATTTCTTAGTACGCAATTTCTTAGCCACTTGTTCCTGGGTGAAGCCAGCTTCAATACGAGCCTGTTTCAGGAGGATACCAATCTTGAATTGTTCATATCCTTTGTCAAAATCTTTTGCAAATTGGGGGCTCTGCTTCTTTCTTGCTTCAATATATTTATCCAGATCGTCCATATTCTATTTACCTCCTACTCAAATATTCTTTCTTCCGCTTTTCTGCCAGTTTTATCTCCTTTAAAGGAATTTTCTGGCTCTTCTTTTGGAAGGAGTTGGTCAGTATGATCAACTCTCGACCATGAAAGAAGCCAAGAAGACGGAAGGTGTTTCTTCCCACATCAACTCTGGCTTCCCAAATATCGTTTGTTTTGACCAGCTTCTTGAAGTATTTAGATGGAACATGATCAATCTCTCGAATCAATTTCAATACCCATGCTATCTTGGTCGTCTGTGTGTCTGTCAGGCTATCCAAGTGCTCTTTAACAGGACACTTGCCTGACGCATTCCGATAGAATGAGATTGTTTTCATGATTATAAGGTAAACAAATATGTGAACATTGTCAATATATCGAATCTTAAATCTTCAGACAGCGAACGCCGAACTCACCTGAACCAGAAGAATGATGCCATTGTAAGGGCTATGTTTCATTCTAAAGTCTCTAAAACTCAAAATTGCCGGCTTCTGGCTACCAACGTAAAGCGGGACACTTTCCATAGTTCAATCATTTAGAAATTTTTTTAAAAATTACACACAACGCTCAAGAAAACTAAAGACAAAGCAAACTAAAAATGCTTTAATACTCTTTCATCAAGCTCACTATTCAAAATAATGGCGGAAGAGGAGATTTTAAAATTGAGAGAGCGTTGTCGTAAAATATTTTTAATATTATCAGATCAGGTTAAATGTTCTATAAGAAAAATAGGCGAACTTGCGGAAATTCCTAAAAGTAGCGTCCATAGGCATGCAAAAGCTATTGAAAAAAGAAATCGGTATCCTGAATCTTCTTTTTGGGAAATCTCTGAAGGTCAACAATTTCTGAGCAGGCTCATTTTTGCCACAATATTCGTGTTTGGTATAATGTGCGGAGTGGGAGCCGGCAGGATTTCTTTTTTCTTTAAGTTACTTCGTTTAACCATGCATGTTGGTGTCTCGCCGACATCAATTAGAAATTTACGGACTCGAATGGAAGAAATAATTATAGAATATCAAAAAGTTCAAGAAAAACATTGCAAATCAAGAAAACCGATAAAAGTCGCTGTGGGAGCTGACGAAACCTTTTTTAACGACATGATACTGGTATTTATGGATCTGGCTTCCGGCTATATATTCTTTGAAGAAGAGGCGCAGAGCAGGAGCTATGAAACATGGATGGAAAAAGTACAAAAAACCATCAATGAACTGGGAATAAGTATAAAATATGTAGTCAGTGATCGTGCCAAGGCATTGATCAAACTCGCTTTGAAAGGAATTGGCTGTCAAAGTATTCCTGACCTGTTTCATGCAAGCAACGAAATTGTAAAACTCTTAGGGCTGAGTCTGAACAGAAAGTATGCTGCGGCACAGGATAAGCTTACTAAAGCAACAGCAACTCTATCATTGCTCATAGAACTATCCAAAGGAGTTAACGAAATTAAAAAACAGCAGCTCGTTGTAAATAATCTGAATAAGGAACAACAAACTGTTGAATTTGCTATAAGCAGCTATAAAGAAGTACTTCACAAATTGTCAAAGATCGTACATCCTTTTGATCTTACTGATACATCTAAACAAACATCAGCTCAAGTCCAAATCCTTCTGATGGAACTTCCGGAAGTCATTAAAAAAATACTCAATGATTGCGGCATTATTGATAAAAAAGACCGCCTGGGCAAATTTGCCAGGCAGATTGTAGGCATAGCATCATTGATTGATGCCTGGTGGTTATGGGTAATGGAAAGCCTTGATGATTATGAAGTTGATGACGAATGCAAAAAATGGTTGCTTGAGTTCCTCCTCCCAGCCATTTATTGGCAGAGTCAGGCAGCAAAGACCAAGAACCCTGAACTGAAAAAGAGCTATCAAGCCGCATCTGAACAGGCCTTGGCTGAGTTGGAACAGCATCCCCTTACCCCAATATTCATTACTCAACAATGGCTATCATGGGCTGAATGGATGGTTTCAAATTTTCAACGCACTTCTTCTGCTGTTGAGGGAAGGAACGGTTGTTTGTCTCAAATGCATCATAATGGCAGAGGAATTTCAAGTAAGCGATTAAAAGCATTAACCGTCATTCATAACTTTGGTATAACGAGACCCGATGGAACAACAGCAGCTGAACGATTATTTGAGAGAGACTTTCCAGACCTGTTTGAATGGCTAATAAACCAGATGGGTGAATTACCACTGGCAAGAATGGGTAGAAAATCATCCTCAGATAACCTGTTGAATTTACAGAGCGTCCCGGCTTAAGTTGGTAGCCCGGCTTCTGGCGTCAGTGTGAAGTGATAGGTTAGCTGCTGCTTCCAGCTATAGGTGCCGATATCCGCTGTTAAGCCCTTTCGCCCAATAAACATTAACGCTCTTTCAAAATAGAAACTCATTTGCTCTTTCTATCAATCAGAATCTTGAGTGCCTCAATATGATCTCGCTGAACACTTAACTGTCTTCCTTTGTCATCATAATCATCGTACCCCATAATATCTTGTAGTATACCAGTCTCCTCCTCATAGGCGTCTAATAGTTCGCGGATGGATTTGCTCTCGTACATGTTAATGAAGTAATTGATCTCACTCATACAAACCTCCTTTTTCTCTTTCAAATTCGGAATTCAATTTTGCAAATGCACTCAGCTTGATGTGTGAGTATCATTTTTTTCGCTTATCTCGCGAGATGATATTGCCATAATAATCGCTTGTATTCCCTGTATTACTGTTGTGTCTGGAGCAGCAATTCCCGATTGGAGCCAGAATGCCTAAAATAGCGAAGTAAGGAATTGACCTTTCGTAAACTTTTTCTTGAATTTCGTCCAAGACCGGTGACATCTGCTGTTTTTTAAATCTT
>JABZFQ010000029.1 GCA_014237365.1 Desulfobacteraceae bacterium
GATGTTGCAACTTTACCTGATAGGTGCATTACACCAAGAGAATGTTCAAATCTTGTATGATGTGCAGCAGGATAAACATAGCTGGCAAGGGCTAATTGTTTTATATTTCGCAATCTTTGAAAGATACGACTGTTTATTATTTTCTCTTCTGTATTGTCGTATTCAATTAATCCGTATAATGGGTCTCTGACTTCCATTGTTATCCCTTGTGTTTTGCGTTTATTCTAAGTAAATACATCATTCTCCCTCCACTACCCGCACCCACGGATGCGCCCATGCACTTCCTTATCCTCTCTCAACTGCCGGTGCACACTCTCAATAACCGCCATTTTCTTTTTTTCCAGCGCCTGCTTTTCCTTCTTCTTTACCACGTTCAGTTCGTGTTTGAATTCCAGTTGCGCCCAGGGGTTGTAGTTTATTGGTTTGAGGTGGGGGGCGGGTTTATCTGCCCGGACTATATCGTAGTTACACCCAAACACTACTGGAGCAGTATATTTATTTAGATATAAAATCAACCACCACCAGTTTTAATAAATCAGGGTTATACGGCTCAAATGTTTCCCTTTGATGCTCTCCTTTCTCTTCAAGGAAATCGCCGATTCTTTCCATCAACTTTTTCCAGTCTCCTGATTGCATATCTCCTCTCCATAATTTCCTTATTTCTCTGAGCCTTTTTTTAGTGAGTGGCACTTTCATATTATACACCCAATAAAGTTGTCTGAACGGTGCTATCGGAGATTGTATTTTTCGGTAGTGAAGGATAGAAAATTCCTATAATAATCCATGTACCAAAGCGGAAATGTGTACCCATAAAAAAATAGAGGTCTCTTGTCTTCATAAAATCAAAGAATTTTGCACGGATTTTCTCCTTCACTATACCAGAGTCTTTGTCGTTTCGCATGACATTTCGGGCCAGTTCGTTCAGTTCCCAGTCAATTAGAATGATGTTGTGGCCTTTGCATTCAGGCTCATTTTTACATTTGAACTGGTATCTAAGTTCCACTGGTATTTTCACTTTTTCATGGGTTTCGAGAAAATCTCCAGCCATTGAAAAGTATGTTTGTTCATCAGATATTTTCGTTGTGTTTATTTGAATTTTTACGTCCTGAAGTTCTGGTTTTATTATGCCCAGGCTTGCACTTGTTTCATTTAGTTTTTCAATAGAGGTTACAAGTGGTAATATCCTGGTGCGCACATCTTCATCGTTTAGTCGTGAGTTGAGGTTTGTGTGGGTTACTACTTTTCTACTCTCAGGTCTTTTATCGTTGTCCGGTTCTGTAAGGGCAACTTCTATCATGTCCCTTTTCCTGAAATCGATGAGGTTTTCCCCGTGCCTGAACTCGAAAGGGTATAATCTTCTCAGATTGTTGTCTTCATTTATTCCTGCAACACAAACCAGATGACCGTGTCGGTTACTTTTTTCCGGTGTTGCCCTGACCAGCACGAGGATGTTTTCTTTCAAAGGGCAGTCGCCTCCATCCCGTGTTTCATTTCTATGTCCCTTGCGATAATGGTTCGATGGCAATATGCTGTATCTGCCTCGAAGCACATGAGGGCTGCACGGTGTGTCCTGCTTAGTTGTGTGATGTGCTCAACCTGTTTGGGATGTTCTTTTAGCGTGGTGGTCTGGTATTTTTTAAACAGGGCCTGGTAATCTTTTAGTGTGGACAGGTTGTCTCTTTGGTTGCTTTCTATTCCGAGTTCCGGGATGTGGATATACTGCATGCCTATTTTTTCCAGGTAGTTCTGGAGTTTGTTTTTGGTGAAACTGAAATTCATGCTGAAAGGGTTTTTCCTGACATCGATTATGAGGTCGATTTCATTTTTTATCAATGTATTGAGGAATGAGTCAATATCCCTGCCTTCATATCCTATTGTGAAAAGTCCGGGAGTTGTTTGTTTTGTGGGTTGGGGGACTATTTCGCTTTTTACTGTGTATTCGGGGAATTTTTTATACACATATTTCCGTATTTCACGGTCTGAATTGAACTTGCGTGTAACCCTCTTTACTTTCAATGATGCCCTCCGGTCTGCGGTCCGGGCGGCCTGCACTCCTTTTTCTGTTAATGAAAGGTGTGTCCCCTGCTCGGTCAGTAATCCTTCCTTTTCCAGTTTGGCAAGGTCTGCATAGCATACGTTGGAAAATGGGCCGTACTTATAGGGAAAGAAGTTGTAGAATTTGATGAGGCGGCCTATGTTTTCTTCATGGGCGAGCAGGAATAGGTTTTTCACAAGCATGAATCTGGACGATGTGCCTTTTTCGTCAAGTGCTTCGATTACTTTCAAAAGGATTCGCTGCTTGTGGTTGAGGGATTTCATTTTTTCAGATTCCTTGGCTTATCCATGATTGTCTTCCACCACCCGCACCCACTCATGCCCCCGTATCCTCTCAATCCACTCCTCCACATCCAAATCACTGCGCAGTGCATCATATACATCCCCAATGGTCTGCATATTGGCACCCTCAAGCGCTGCAAGCTCCTGCGCCTCGGGGGCAGTGATGTTGGCTTCGAGTTGCGCCTTCCAGTATAATTCTGCCCAGCGGTCGTATTCTATTGGCGTGAGGTGTTTTGAGACGATGTCTAACAAGTAGTGTTTTGGTTCAGAGTAGAGTTCGTCTTCGTGGAATTTTTCGCAGAAATAGAGTTCGTAGACGAGGGAATCGGCAAGCTTGCAATCGAAGAAGTCTATTGTTTCTTTTAGTTGGTTTCTTCTTTCTTCTGTGGCGTTGAGGAAGAGGAGGTAGTCGGCGTTTTGTTTGTAGGCTTTATTTATTTTATCGTTGATTTGGGGGATTGGCAACTTTTCAATAGTTTCAATATCAGTCTGTGCCATCGTCCTTCCTTCTTCGAGAGAAATTGTACGATAATAATATGTAATTAGTTCTGAGTTAAGTATCGTCAAAATCGCTTTTAATGGATAGGATATATTCAACTGATTGCCTATATGTAAATTATTTAAACATAGAAGATTAGAACATTCATAAGTAGAAATTAATCTATCTCCAGTCTGCCTCATTAGTAATTTAGGTTCATCGTATTTAGCATCTCTAAATCCACTTTTCAATATTTTTCTATCATACAAAATAAAGTAGTTCGGGTGACTCAATAAATATCTATTCATTTCGTCCCCACTAATAAGTCCTAAAAGCCATTTTTTATTAATTTTTTCTTCAGATATTATTTCTTCCTTACCCTTTTTACCGATTAAACCACTACTAAATTTTATAATATTGCCTAAATAATCGATTTTTAGCATGTCAATGAATTTAACCATCTCAATGTCTTCTTTTTTGAAAAAAAGTCTGAATTTATTCAATTCAAATGTTGAAAAATATGATTGCTCATATGTGTAGCTCTGACCATTATTGCTTACAAAATCGTCCATATTT
>JABZFQ010000360.1 GCA_014237365.1 Desulfobacteraceae bacterium
GACCTGTTTGAATGGATATTAAACCAGATGGGTGAATTACCACTGGCAAGAATGGGTAGAAAATCATCCTCAGATAACCTCTTGAATTTACAAAGTGTCCCGGCTTAAGTTGGTAGCCTAAATTTTTACTTAGATCAGTCAGTACTTCACCTATTTTATTATAAAAATTGATTTGAATCTCTTTTGTCACGCCCTTTTTATATGGTACGTCGCTCACAAGATTAAAAAAAATTTTTCTATAAAACTATCTAAGAAAAAAATCAAGAAACATTCATCATTATTAAAAGAGCATTGAGGTCTGGTGTTTTTTAAGAAAAGCTGAATTTTTCTCAAAGATCCTGTGTCAGAATTCTCATCTTTTAGCTTGTTCCCAGCATACTCAATAAGTTTCGTTAAATCTTTCCAAAATTGCATACTATCCATTAAAGCACCCTTGCAATCTCTTCAGCAATTTTTTGAGCAGCATCAATGGGATCATCAGCTGCCAAAATCGGTCTCCCAATTACTACATAATCACTACCTTGGTTTATTGCGTCCGATGGAGTTGCGATGCGCTTTTGATCACCAACAGAAGAACCGGTGGGCCGTACACCTGGCGTAACTATTTGAAAATGTTCGCCACATGCTTCCCTGATTACACGAACTTCCATAGGGGAAGCAACAACACCATCTGCACCATTTTCTTCGGTCATTATCGCTAAATGTTGTACGTGTTTTTCTACTGGCTGATTTATTAACAATTCTTTTTGTAGAATCTTGTTGTCAATACTCGTCAAGACAGTTACTGCTAAGATAAGAGGAGGGGTTAAGCCCCGCTTAACAGCTTCATCGTGAGTTGCTTCAACGGCAGCTTGAATCATCTCGCCTCCTCCCGAAGCGTGGATATTAAACATAAAAATTCCGTATCGCGTTACCACTCGCGCTACTCTGGAAATAGTGTTAGGAATATCATGGAACTTCAAATCAAGAAAAACAGGCACTCCAACATCAACTATCTTTTCTAAAATGCTGGGGCCTGCGATAGTGAATAGTTCAGACCCTACCTTAAATACCCCCACATGTTCTTTTAACTTTTTTGCAACGTTAATAGCATGCTGTGTATTATCCACATCTAAGGCCAAGCAAATTTTATTTTTTGCAGCTACTATTTTATTAGTATTTTGATTCACAATGGCACCTTTATTCTATATAAGTTACTACAGCACTTTACTTTTTTTATTTATTTTTTTTAATTTATCCTTATGAGCATTAATTTGTGCCTCACATGTTTTTATGTAACTTGGCGGGAAAGTTCGAATCGTGCGTAGCCCATATTCGATTGTCGGAGGTTCGCTTATAATTCCTTTTTCTATATAATTACTAATTGTTTTAGCAGATACCTTTAGCTCTTTAACTGCATCTGCAATCGTAGGATTTTCGTAAATCATACATGCACCTAATAAAATTTATCGACAAGTTTCAAGTCTATACTCAACCACACGGCTGCCTATCTATAGCACGGTAACGATTTTTCTTATGTTCATATAAACACGTATCGAACCGTGTCAATCTTTTGTTGGTATTTAATGTATGGATAGGTAAGAATGTCGCTTACATTCCATATGTATCTAATCTTTTGTAAGGTTATAACCGTGCAGAACATATAGCGAATATTTATTAAAAATATAGAAAATTAATTGGACCCGACTATACTCTATTTTTGGTAATCCATACAAAACAATGCGGGTCAATAATTTCAATAAGTTACACATCATAGCTTCTGGCAGCGCATGGCGAAAAATCAGGTGTTTGCAAAACAAGGCAGGGCAGTATTTCCAAACCTGCATTGCTTTGTAGGGACTACCAACTTTTGTGATTTGAGATCAAACGAATTTGACCCAAATCTATGCGCCTAGTTGGGGAAGTTATTTCGTCCCTGTTCCTAATTTTATCATTATTTCTAGCTCAATTTCTGTAGAACAATTTGTGCAAACATTGCTAACCTTGGCATTAAAGGCCGAAGGGTATGTTCCAGTGTACGCCATAAATCATAACTCCATCCTGGCGACAGGCTCCGCAGGGAAACACCCCCGGAAACAATATAGGAAAAAGGCATCATAAGTTTGACTGTCCTGATGTGCCATTGGGGAAATTGAGATTCAAATCGTTTCCGATCTCTTTGAAAAATAATCCACGGTAAAGCGCTGTTTGCTCCTGAAAGCGGTCCTCTTTGCGGAAACTCCCATTCCGTAGCCTCTGGACTAAAAGGCTCATGATGTAATTTGGAATATATCAGTCGAGACCATGATGTCACCCATGGTTCTATCATTACGATTGTGCCACCGAAACGCACACACCGTGCCGCTTCCCATAAAAAGCGTTGAGGGTTCGAAAAATGGTGAAATACATTAGTCATAACTATAGCACGCAAAGTAAGATCTCTAAACGGCAAATGGCCACCATCCAGCACGAGATTAACCCCATGACTCAAAAAAACATCCGAAGTTATTATCTCGGGAATGCGATCATTCATGAACCCCGCTCCAGATCCAATTTCCAAAACAGATCCCGAACCAGTTGGTAAAGCCGCAACTATTGCATTATACCATTCCAAATAGATCTTACGCAAAAAACCTTTCTCCTGAATGACGTGTCGGCGAAGATCTGTGGTCTTCGGGGCATCAATATGCATTCCTCGCGTTAAAGGGATTGATAACCAAGCTTTAAGCGTCACATGGTTCTCCCTATCTTTAGTGATGAATAAAATTTCAAAAAACAATATTTCACGTTATTTTTCATCCTGCTGCATTATTTGCTTTAAAATCAAAAGATTATCTCTGGCCTCCTTGCAATCAGATTCGAGCTGTATTGCTTTTGAAAAAAAATTATTAGATTTTTCCAGTTTTCCTTTTTGTGCAAATATAATTCCTATTTCATTATAAACTGGAGCATAGCCGGAGTTTATTCTAATGACTTCTTCAAAATGGCGTATTGCTTCATTAAATTTGCCACGCTTCGCCAAAATACCTCCAAGTTTATAGTGAGAATCCCAATCATCAGGATTTATCACAAGGGCTTTGCTAAAATACTGAGCAGCTTCTTTAAAATTACCTTTTTCAGATAGTGCAACGCCAAGGTTTTTAATAGCCTCCGATGTATCAGGTTTAATATTTAGAGCTTTTTTATAATGAAAAATTGCTTTATCAAGTTCTCCTTTCCCAAATAAGGCTATGCCTAAATTATTATGCGCCATACAGTTGTTTTCCGTTACTTTAATAGCGTTTTCAAAAAGCGTAATGCTGTTTTTCCAGTGAGTTGTCTGCAAAAAGCTCAACACTGTCAGGGCTAAAAGGATCGCTATGGCAAAAATGGCAGGCATAACATTTTTATGAGTCCATTTTTTTA
>JABZFQ010000361.1 GCA_014237365.1 Desulfobacteraceae bacterium
TTGACAAAAGACGAGGTCTTTATAAAGCAATTAATAAAAATGGAATAATTATAGACTGCTCTGTTCCGGGAGGACAGACACGATCTGATAAAATAGCCCAGGAAGCTTTTATAAAAGAAATGATGAGAAATATCCTTGCCAAAGCAGAGAAAACGGTTGATGGTAATGCATACTTGGCTATGTATGAAATGACTGGATTTGACCTGAGGACTTTTGTAAATAATCTTGAAAAGCTTATTAGTTTTGTCGGAGATAGAGAAAAGATAACAATTGAAGATGTTCGGAATGTTTTAAAACGGACCAAAAGCGATCCAATATATGAATTAACAAACGCAATATCAGAGCGGAATATAGAGGATACGTTATTCTTCTTAAACTCTCTTTTTTCCAGTGAATTTCACTATCTTCAAATTTTTACTGCAATAACAAATCAAATCAGAAAATTATTGATTGTCAAGGAGTTTGTCGAAAGCCCTTACGGCAGAGAATGGCATGCAGGTGTTCAGTATAATAAATTTAGAAGCGCCATTATGCCTGCAATACAGGACTATGACAGTATTCTATTAAAACAGCTTGAAAATTGGGAATCTATTATTTCAAAAAATGAGACATCAAATAAAAAAAAGAAAGGAAAATCGAAAAAAAACAAATTAAATACAGATCTATTAATTGCCAAAAACCCTAATAATCCTTATCCTGTTTTTCAGATGTTTAGTAAATCGGAAAGATTTACAAAAGAAGAACTGCTTGACTCTATAGAATATATGAGCAAAGCTGACCTGCGTCTTAAATCTACAGGTCAGAATCCAAAACTTGTAATGGAAGATGCTATTTTTCACATTTGCAGGAAAAGCATGGGCCAGGGGTTAGGGGACAAATAAATGGGTTTTATTAGACGGCAGGAAATTCAACTCGCCATAAAATTTTTAATCTGGCAGTATCAAAAAGCAAATATCCCAATACCTGAACACTTAAGCCTTGAGCAACAGGCCAGTAAAATTGTTGATGATGCGCATAGCATAGCACGTGAACGGGGTAGTAATGTTCTGTCAATTATTAAAGAACTGGCAAGTGATTTTAAAAAAAAATAATCTGACATTATCTGTAACCGTTTACGGTTAACGAAGGTTCTCATAAAAATCATTGCCCTTATCATCTATTATTAAGAACGCAGGGAAATCCCTGACGGTAATCAAAAAAACAGCCTCCATGCCAAGCTCAGGATACTCAATGGTTTCAATATCAGTTATACACTCTTTGCCCAGTCTGGCTGCAGTTCCACCAATACAGCCAAGGTAAAATCCTCCATATTTTTTACAGGATTCCGTCACAATTTCGGAACGGTTTCCTTTTGCCAGCATAATCAAAGAACCCCCATGCTCCTGAAAAAGCGGCACATAGGAATCCATACGCCCCGATGTGGTAGGCCCAAAGGAACCGGAAGGATAGCCTTCAGGAGTCTTTGCCGGACCTGCATAATAAATAATATGTTTCTTGAAATATTCAGGAAGGCCCTGACCGGTTTCAATTTGTTCCTTGATTTTTGCATGGGCCATATCCCTTGCAACAACAAGCTTACCTGTAAGCAAAAGGCGCGTTGAAACAGGATATCTGTTTAAAATACCGCGTATATCATCCATTGATTTATTCAAATCAATATTAACCGCATTATGGTCTGTCCAGGTAGGCTTCGGCAAATATTTTTCCGGATCAGTCTCAAGTCTTTCCAGAAAAATTCCTCCTTTTGTAATTTTCGCTTTAATGTTTCTGTCAGCGCTGCAGCTAACACCGAGACCGATTGGGCAGGATGCTCCATGACGCGGAAGGCGTATCACCCTTATGTCATGACAAAAATATTTACCTCCGAATTGTGCGCCTGTTCCAAGTTTTCGTGATATACCAAGCAACTCAGCTTCAAGTTCATGATCTCTGAATGCCCGCCCAAATTCGTTGCCTGTGTAAGGAAGACTGTCAAGATATCCTGCTGAAGCAAGTTTCACTGTTTTCAGGTTTGTTTCAGCAGAAGTTCCCCCCACTACAAAAACAAGATGATAAGGCGGACATGCTGAAGTGCCCAGCGACTTCATCTTATTTTTCATAAAGGCTATAAGCACACCCGGCTTCAAAACAGCTTTTGTTTCCTGGTAAAGAAAAGTCTTATTGGCGGAGCCTCCCCCTTTTGCAATAAAAAGAAAGTTATATTCATCTCCCTGTGTTGCATACAGCTCAATTTGTGCGGGAAGATTGCAACCTGTATTTTTTTCATCATACATTGTCAAAGGAGCTAATTGTGAATAACGAAGATTGTTTTTTGTATAAGCATTAAAAATGCCTCTTGATAGAGACTTTTCATCGGAATAGTTTGTCCAGATTTGCTGCCCCTTTTTACCTGTTATAATAGCTGTTCCTGTGTCCTGGCACATAGGGAATACGCCTTTGGCAGAGATAACCGCATTTTTCAGCATCTCAAGTGCAACATATCTGTCATTATCAGAACTCTCCGTGTCATCAAGAATATTTGCCAGCAATTTGAGTTGAGACGGCCTCAGCAAAAAGGATATATCTCTAAACGCCTTCTCTGAAAGAAGAGTAAGCCCCTCAGAGTCAATTTTTACTATATCCAGGCCTTCAAAGGATTTCGAAACGACATACTCCTGGGTTAACAGGCGATATTGTGTATAATCATCTCCAAGAGAAAACATATCCTGATATGAAAATTCTGCCATTGCAAACCTCTCCTAATTGTAACCGTTCACGGTTGTCGGTTCACGGTTCACAGTTTTTTAATGATTGAAGCATTTTGGATATTGATCTCAATTCTTGAATTAACTCTTTTTGCATCTAAATCAGAAAATATATGTAACTGTAAACCGTGAACGGTTACTTATAATTTAATGATTCTTCAATCTCGTCAAGAAATCTGCTTTTGCACTGGAGTTGTCCCTTACGGTAGCCGGCATGACTTAAAAACAAATAGTGTTCTGCTCTTGTCATCGCCACGTACATAAGGCGGCGTTCCTCGTGAAGACCCATTTCTGAATCCATGGATCTCCAGTGAGGAAAAAACTGTTCTTCACATGCAACCACAAAGACCACCCTGTATTCCAGCCCCTTGGAAGCATGTATAGTTGACAGAATTACTCCGCCTTTTTTATCCTCTTCTTCATCTTCTTTGTCCTCCTTAACCAGAGAGGCTTCTTCAAGATAGTCTGCAATTGTATCTTTCTGGGAAGCTGAATAAATAAGCTGTTCAATATTCTCCTTTCTTGAGGTATAATCCATGGAATTGGCTTTGGAATAATGCTTAATATAATCCATATATTTAATCCTTGACAATATCTCACGGATTGCATCATCAGGTTTCATATCCTTAATATCATCAA
>JABZFQ010000303.1 GCA_014237365.1 Desulfobacteraceae bacterium
TTTTAAACTCCGTATTACAATTTTGTCATAAATTCCAAATAAACACTCAGACCAATGAGTAAAAAATAAGCATAACGGTATGAAAATCAAGAGAAAAGAGAAAATCAGCAGATACTAATAACAACACAATTGAGGATTTGCCGTTGGCAGCTTAATGGATGTAACTTTTTTGTATTGCACCCCGTCACGCATGACCTGCCGGGAAAGCTAATAAAGGCCTATGTAAAAGCAAATTTTATAACTGAATTGGCTAAAGCGAAAAACGCCTCGGCTTTCACGGTCAGAGTCCATGCGCTTGTTCGGCTCTTCTCGGTTTTTCGATAATTTTGAGAACTATGCGCTAATTGCCTGGAAGTCCAAGTAACAATATGCATATTTATTGCTTGATAGAATGCTGCTCACATAGATGACTATGCAAGAGAATCGCAAAGAACGAGGCCGCAAATACTATGCAGCACCAGGAAACTCTAACAGAGCATAACCTTCAAAAGCAAAAAAACAGGCAAAAAACCTGTGGCAATCCTGAATGCCTAAGAGAACTCCATCGAAGACAATGTGCAAAATGGAACAAAAAAAACAAAGAATATTTCCAAAGCAATTACCTGAACAAAAAACTGGAAAAAGTTTGTAAGCCCCCTCCTGAAACAGATGCTTTACAACCCGTCACTCACAAGATCCCCATACCTGGATGCCGGATTCGGCCAATTCTTCGAAACCTACCGCAAGGAACACAATAGTTTGAAACACAACTTTTCGGAGAACGGTATGACCACAACATGGATCCCCGAACAAAAGCTTGAGAATTATTTGTCGGAAGTCAGCCCCATTGTATTTTTGTCCTCTGATGTAAAAGAATTTGCCAAATACGGCTTTCGTCGAATCAAAGCCACGGTGTCGAACAGGAAAACCATCACGTTTGGTAACAGGAAATACTATGTGGCAGAGGGTGCTGAAAATTTTAGCAACCACAAAAGCACGAAAGTGTATATCTCGTGTTTTGCAGATAAACTGTTCATTTTCGAGTACAAGGACAACGGCCTTCTGCTTGGCGAGGCCCTTTGTCAGCAACCCTTTGAAAAACCAGTTTACCCTGAGCACAAAATTGAGTCAAACGAGGTGGAGCTCATTACAAAATTCCTGGAACAACAGGGAATGGTGATTGAAAGAGTCTCTTTAATAGAAAAGAAAGACAACGGATTAACACTTACCGCAGCCAAAGAAATCTACAATCGCAACAAGCGAAGATACAGAAACTTTCTGCTCAAACTGAACCAGCCCCGGGAAAAGATCGGCACTGCCATGTTCAATGCCTTTCTTCTGGATTGCGAAAGGCAGCAGCGAAGAACCTGTGTAGCCCCTTACGCCTCCTATGGAGAAAAATAGCATGAAACGAAAAGAGAGCTTTATCAACGACAAACGCCGAATTTCGTATCTGAGCGCAATCTACAACCGAATCTACAGAGGTCAGAGCGTGCTGATCGAAGGCGATTACGGTGTCGGGAAAAGTCGCTTCTTAAAGTTGCTGAAGCCCAAAAAACTTCACAGCGTGTGGGTAGAATCCCTGTTTAACATCCATGAAATTCTCTCCTCCATCCTTAAAGACTTGAACTATGACACGACAGCCACATACCGGCGTACGCCCGAATACCTGAAAACGATATGCAGCCTCACGGACTTTTTCATTATTATCGACGAGGCCAATGACCTTGACCGCCGGGTATGGCCATACCTGAAACGAATCATTGATGCAGGCGTTCCCATTGTACTTGCAGGACTGCCCAAGGTCAGAACCTTTCTTACCAGTGAATATCCCGACATACTGAGCCGACTCAAAACGCTTATTTTGTACCCGATCGTAGTAGAAGACTTCATTATTGAATACAAGGACTTTGAGTCAGATGCAATAGAACAGATCTACGTATCTGCAAAAGGCGACATGCGAAAGTTCAAAGAGATCTGCACAGATTGTCGAGACAGAGCAAATGAGTTGAATTGCAGCTTTGTTGACGTCAACCTCGCATTGGAATTTCTTTCTGACCTGCCTCCCCATTGAGTCACCACAGCCGTTTCATCCTCACAGGAAATTCCTGCGCCATATTCACAACATCCGGAAGATGCACATAGAATAATCTACCCTCTGAATTATTACGCCCTCCAGCAGAAAACAACCCGCTAAAAAAGGTTCAAAACCAGCAAATGCATGGAACAAGGCACAAGCGTTACAGTATTTTGTCAGTGATGAAAAATGCCTTGCGTACACACATCTCTGATTTTTAAGGGTATTTATGTGCTTTCCATGATGAGATGAGTAAATAATAGCGTTACACTATTTGTATCTCATTAGGCACTTAACTATGCTGTAGTCATGTAACAGGCATAATGATTTCAAATAGTTACGAGTCCTTGGGGGAACTTCGGCCTAAGGTTTATACCAAGTTGCTCCAATTAATGAGGTTGCTGGTTTAAACAATTGAAGGGTCGGAAAACGCACAATACCTTGAAAAATAAACAAAAGCCACCGAACCAAAGGTTGCACCAGATGGCTAATAGCTGCGGCTTTTTAGAAAGTTAATCTTTATCCCAAGGCTGCCGCATTCAGTTTATATTTCTCTAATACCCGCCACTGGTGAATCTTGATGTTTGTCCCATAAAATAATGATTGACTTAATTCATTTAGAGTAGTATGTTAGTAGTATGAAAACTAAGACATCTATCACACTATCAGTCGAGGTACTAAAGGCTATTGATCTGTACATCGGGGAGCACAAAAGCCGATCTGCGTTTTTAGAAACCGCGGCACGCCAATTCATTGTTCAATTGGAACGAAAAGAAACTGAACAGCGTGATTTGGAGATCATCAATCGCCATGCGGATTCACTCAACGCTGAGGCGGAGGATGTACTTACTTATCAGGTTCCGCTGTGAGACGCGGCGAGCTTTACAGAGTCAGGCGACCTTCATCGCGTGATCCCAAAAAGTTTCGTGTGTTCGTCATTGTCAGCCGCCAGATTCTGATTGATTCCCGATTCTCGACAGTTATTTGTGCCCCTGTTTACACGGCTTATGATGGCCTTTCAACCCAAGTTGCCGCCGGAATCGACGAAGGACTGAAGCATGATAGTGGCATTCACTGTGACGAACTCATCAGTCTGCCGAAATCTATGTTGACAAACTACGTCGGCAAACTCTCTCCCGAAAAACTTCACCTTCTTGGGAAGGCTCTAACAATTGCTCTGCAACTGCACTAAGGAACGTGGACGAATTAACTTCCCCAAGTAGGCGCATAGATTTGGGTCAAATTTGTTCGATCTCAAATCACAAAAGTTGAAGGAATAGCAAGCTATTTCAATATTTTTGGGATTTG
>JABZFQ010000149.1 GCA_014237365.1 Desulfobacteraceae bacterium
ATCAAGGGCAATTCTCGCCTTCAATTCCTTGCTATGTTTTTTTCTGCTCATTTTGTGCCTCCTTTTTTTCTTGGAAACACACCTTAACACACTGTCTCATTTTTGGGGTCCACTATATTAATAAAACAGTGACTTCTAATGGTCAAAGAGAAAGTATATTTACTGCATAGCAAAATGCGACTTTTATGGATAACTCCTATTAAAATCTATTAAAATTTGAGGAAAGTCAACTTTAAAGGTCAACTGGACAATCTACTGAGAATTGTCGAGCCTGTGATTGCAAGCGATAGTAAACAACTATCGTTTTTGCTGGAAAAAAATAATGAGAGAGCAATACGGGGATCATACAAATATAGAGATGGACGAAAGTCGATCCGCAAGAGCAACCGAAGAATCAACAAATGGCAAAAAGCAACCAGAAAATAGTGTTTAAAACTATCAGAAAACAGTCTTGTCTGAATAAATCCATACACCACCATTATTTTATTTCTACTGGTGTATGAATTTTATATATTCATCAAGTGTAACTACTTGAAATAACTGAGTTGAAATATCATATTATTTTGAATGACCCGGAAATCCGGTTTTTCGGACAGGGGGTATCCTCTCTCTTCGCAATGTAGGATTCCAGAGCTAAATAAAAACGGAGTTTTCGAAAATCCAGTAAAATCAAGCAAGTCGGAGTTTTACCAGGCTTCCTTCTTCTATTTCATCCGCAAGATAAAGCTGAAGAAATTTTCTGATTATAACGGATTTGGGGGAGGCCATTTTCTTCGAGACTTTTTTGTCGCTTTAGCGTAACGTAGAATTTTCAATACTACGTTTTATGCGAGGGCACATGGACAAAACAGTTTCGGGTTCAACCAGTCGACAGAATCGAACCATTTGTATTCCCTTTTGCTCACAGGACTATAATAAAATAGTCTGTAATGCTGTTAAATTTCAGCAATTCTAATTATGGAAATTGTCCTTATTTTACAGGCAAATATGGGATATTTGCATGATGGTTACAGAGATTAATAGGTTTGTTCAACCCCCTAAAATAGTCATATTTTCTGATTTTAGCTGAAAAAATTAGATGTTTTAAGGGCAAATAGAATTTCTAACCTATTTAATTTTAACTTATTTTTTCATAATGAGAATTGCTACAAACTGCTACCTCTGCTCGTCATGAAGTATGCCTAAACAGTCCAAAGCATTTATCCCAATTGTCCAGGAACACTACCGAAACTTCAGCCTAAACAGTATGGCCAATGAATCAAATCACATAAAAAAAACCCACCGCCCTGGGCCTCTCACATCTCAAGCTAAACGCACTCCGAAACCTTCGAAATAAGCCCTCTAGCAAAACCACCTATCCAGCGCCTGTTAGGCGCCCTGTTTATCATCATTAAACATCTTTGTAGAACAGCCGGAAAGCCACCCATTTGGAAATCTGCTTCAAACCAACCTAAGTTAGTAATAGCAAATTTTCGGCAGGTAGTTCGATAAAGATTCTCAACTTCTGAAATATTTTTTAATGGCTTTGAAATTTCTTCTATATGTTGCAGAATCTGTTTCCTTTCTTTCCCGCAAGCAAGCCATGGCCTGTGATCTTGCTTTATCACCGATGGAATAATTTCATGGGAAGCATAACCGTTTTTTGACATATTGATCTTTATTATCGCTCCCCACGTACTATAAGGATAAGCCTGTTGTTGATAATCATCCCCATAAACTTGAAAAACAAAATTTCCCAAACTGTAACAAATTAAGGACCCTTTATATACTTCAATGCCCTGCAATACATGGGGATGATGGCCGATTATAACATCAGCGCCAGCATCAGCTATTTTCCTTGATAACTTCACCTGAAAAGGACTCGGGTAAGGAGTAAATTCTATTCCCATATGTAACGAAACTACTATGATATCCACATTCTTCTTTAAAGAAGTGACGGAATCTACTACTAATTTTGAAGTGGCTTCAGCAGTGCCCGACGAAAAACGTCCTGCTCTTTGACCTTCATTGTCAGCAAAAGCAACAAAGCCGATACTGATTCTTTCATGATCAATGACAACAGGTTTTAAGGCATAATCAATATTCTTTCCTGCCCCCGTATATTTTATATTATTCTGATTCAATAATTTCAGCGTATTTTCCAAACCATCAATTCCGAAATCCATAATATGATTATTTGCAATACTCATTATATCGAATTGTGCATTAGACAAACTTTCTGTAGCATTGTCATGCGCCCAAATATCGGCATTTCTTTTCGCTAATCTTGCTGAATTTCCAGGAAAGACAACCTCTAAATTACCAAATAGTATATTAGAATATAATAATTCATCAACAACCTTCTCAAAAGGGAATTCATTTCCATATTTAACAATACTTCCCCTTACACCAAGCCCAAAGCATACATCACCAACTACGTTCAAAGCAATAATACTATTTTCTGAATTTGAGGGCATCTTTATTTAAAAAAACATCATCATTAAAAAGAAATATCTGATAATTTTGCTCTGGAAGGAATGGAGTATCTAAGTAAAGATACAAAGCCCGGATTCGAAGTAGACCCCAAAAAGCTATGTTTTTAGTTTTTTTCGTAACAATCTCTAATAATTGGCTATTATACTCTTTTTACGTAAATATTCGGCTTATTTTTCAGATTTTTAAAAAAAGTTCGGAACATCAGCAAATAAATTTGATATAGAAGAAGCATGAATGCTTCTTGTCAAAAATTACTGCCATTATACGCCCCTGAAATCTACGATCAAGTCATTGATTTGCCCGTTGAGAAACCTCCGCTGATTTTCATTACAGAAAAAGAGTATCTGGAATTGAAAAGTGAGGTGGGTTATTATTGGCAGGCCATGCATAAAAAAGCCGTTTTGCGTGAAAATAAGCTAAAGCAAATAATAAAGGAGCAGAAAGGTCAAATCCGGGATTTGAGAAACCGTTTATTTGGCAAAAAAAATGAGAAAAAACGTTCCAGTAAAGATGAAGGTAAATCAAAATCTTTGGATTCCAAACGTCCTCGTGGTCAGCAACCCGGGACTAAGGGGTATGGACGTACAGCTCGTCCACATCTTCCCGAGAAAGAGGAACTATCTAATTTTCCGGAAAATCCGATATGCCCTAATTGCGGTAAACTCTATATACCCGATGAAAGCAAAAAAGCAGAAATTATTGAAGTTGATATTAAGGCTCATACTCGTAAAATTATACGCTGTGGGCGCATTCCCAAAAAGTGGGTAAAATGCATTTTATTTGATGATAGGCTAAAAAGTTGTGGACAGGCTATTCACGAGTTGTTATAGTTTGCTGAAAAACCTTAACGAAAGGAGTTCAG
>JABZFQ010000278.1 GCA_014237365.1 Desulfobacteraceae bacterium
ACAAAATCATATTCAATAATTCAGCAGGGAAATATTGGAGCTATTACTGAGGCAGGGCCTGAAGAAAGAAGGTTTTTTATTGAGGAGGCCGCAGGAATTACCAGATATAAAAACCGAAAAAAAGAAGCTTTAAGCAAAGTTCAGGCCACAAAACAGAACCTTCTGCGTATAGATGATATAATTAATGAAGTACAAAAGCATATGGCCGGTCTTAAACGCCAGGTTAAAAAAGCCGAAATCTACAAAAATTATCAAAAGCGCATAAGGGAACTGGATATTCTGATTTCTCTTGCAAATTTTGATGATTACTCTCACAAAATCAGCCAGACCGAGTCTCTGTTAAAAGATCTTAATGATACAGATATAGAGCATACATCCAAAATAAAAAAACTTGACGCTGCTGTTGAAGATATAAAACTTCAACTCTCACAAAAAGAACAGGAAATCTCGGAACAAAAATCTCAAAAATTCGAAATGCATCGAAGCATAGACAGAATAGAAAACGATCTTACACATCTTCGCAGAGAGATGGAGAATTTTTCCAGCGAAGCCATAAGACTTGAAGCTGCAAGAAAGGAAATAGAAGAAAAAAACAAAAACATTATCACCGAGATTACTCAAGTAGAAACTCATAATGCAAAACTTAAAGACAATATAGCAGATGTGGAATCAAGCCTTGAGCAGGAACGATCCGCATCGCAAAAAACAAGAGATCAATTGTCTGAGCTGACAAAGAGACTCGAAAATTATAAAACACATCTAATGGAGCTGGTTGCCAACGAAGCACGATACAAAAACATCTATCAAAATGCGGCAAGCAACAAGGAAAACATAAAGAGACGGTTAAAAATAATAGATGAAGAAGAAGTTAGAGCAGAGAAGAAATTAAAGGAAACACAAAAATATTCCATAAAAGCCGAAAAGCATCTGAAAGAACTAGAACTGGAAATAAATGGTCTGAATGAACGCATTGAAATCAAACAGGAAGAACTTGAGCTGAAAAGCAGGGAATTTGGCAAGAAGGTTAAACTTGTCCAAACAATTGAAATTGAAAGAAATAAGCTGAAATCAAAGTTTAATGCTTTAAAGAAAATGGCCGATAACTTTGAATGGTATAAAGATGGCGTCAAGGCCATAATGAAAAAATATTTAAATAAAGAAACTACAAACAGCTCCCTGGAAAATAATGCTATTCTTGGCTTAATGGCGGATATTATCGAACCGGAGCCTTTTTTTGAAACCGCAGTGGAAGCTGCTCTTGGAGAATCATTACAGTACATACTGGTTAAGGATCAAAAAACGGGACTTGACGCTATAAACTATCTCCAGTCCAATAGTGCAGGCCGCAGCGGATTCATTCCTGTTTCATCCATTAAAAACACAGGACATAATATTTCTGAAAATTCCGATACACAGAAATATCTTTTGAAACACATCGCAGTAAAACCAGGGTTTGAAAAAATTGCAGAATCTTTATTAGAAAATGTAATTGTTGCCACCAATATTGAAGAGGCTGTAACGATAAATAAAAGTAATAACAATTGTCAAACAATTGTTACAAAAAACGGCGATATTATTTCCTCTCAAGGCATTCTGATTGGCGGCAGCAAAGATAATTTATCAGGTATTCTTGCAAAAAAACAGGAACTAAAAGAACTTGAAGGCCGGATTGAAAGGATAAATAAAAAGCTGGAATCCACCAGTCTTGATAAAAAAGAACTTGAATCCAAAGTCCGCCTTATCGAAAGCGAGCTGCAAAAACTGATAGAAAATAAAAACAAATCAATTCAAAACAAAATTGAGGCAGAAAAAAGGCTTTATAAAGCAAATGAAGATGAAAAGCACGCCCAAAAACACCTTGAAATAACAAGCCTGGAGCAGGAACATCTCATGGGAGAAGAAATTGATATTGATGAAGAGATGCTCAAGTATAACAAAGAACTTGAAGAAATAACCAATGAAGTTGAAAATGCTCAGCACAAGGTCACAGAAACTTCAGAAAAAATCAGCTCCGCCTCTGATGAAATGGAAAATTTTAATCAAAGGATCATGGATCTTAAACTCAAGCTGACGGCCCTCAATGCCGGAATAGAAAACAATTATAATACATTAAAACGACTTGATGAATTTAAAGACGAAGGGATAAAACAGTTTAAACAGCTTTCCGAGGAAATTAATAAAAAGCGTCAAAACAAAACAAATTCAAAACAGAAAATTCAAGAATATGAAAAAAATCTTCCCGTCATGTATAATGATATGACGCGCCTTGAACAGGAACTTGAAAGAAATGAGGGTGATTATCACGCTATTAACGACAGCCTTAAAGAAAATGATAATATCATTACAAAGATACAAGACGAACGTGAAAAGACCTTGCAGAAAATTCGCCTGCTTGAGATAGAACGATCCCAAAAGTATATTAAACGGGAAAATATTGGGAATCACTTGGAATCAGCCTATCGCATTTCGCTTTCCGACTTGAGATCAGAATTAAGAGATAAAGCGGAAAAGCAAGATATGTCAATAGATGAAATGGAAGTTGAACTTTCCGGCCTTAAGGTGAAAATCGCTAGTATAAGCGATGTAAATCTCGGTGCTATAAAGGAATATGAACAGCTAAAAGAACGCTTTGAGTTTTTATCAGAGCAACGTGACGATCTTGTTAATGCGATTGATGATCTCAATAAAGTTATAAAAAAGATTAATCGAATCACGCAGGAAAAATTTATAAAAACCTTTGATCTGGTTAATGAAAAGCTGAATGAGATTTTCCCGCGTCTTTTTGATGGAGGCACGGCACAGCTTGTTTTAACTGAACCAGCCAAACCTCTTGAAACAGGCGTAGAATTCATAATTCATCCACCCGGAAAAAAACTGACCAGAATGAGCCTTCTCTCAGGAGGAGAAAAAGCTCTTTCTGCAATTGCCTTTATCTTTTCTATATTTCTAATTAAGCCTGCATGCTTCTGTATCATGGATGAAATAGACGCGCCTCTGGATGAGGCCAATGTTTTTCGCTTTAATAACTTGCTTAAAATTATAGGAGAAAAATCTCAAATTGTCATGATAACTCACAATAAAAAAAGCATGGGATTTGCCGATACTTTATTTGGTATTACCATGGAAAAAAAGGGGGTTTCAAAAATAGTTTCAGTAAATTTAGGGTTAACCTAAGGAACGGGGACGAAATAACTTCCCTAAGGAACGTGGACGAATTAACTTCCCCAAGTAGGCGCACAGATTTGGGTCGAATTTGTTTGATCTCAGATCACAAAAGTTGAAGGAATAGCGAGCTATTTCAATATTTTTGTGATCTAAGATCAAACAAAGGCGGCCTAAGGGTTCGATAAAAAATAACTTGATATTTTTGCATCCCAACTTCACCATATCTTTAATTTATCTTTATCCGCAAAAGTCCTCGAAATAGCTCGCTATTCCTGCGGTTTTGCAAATAAAGATCAATCAAAGCTACGGTAAATTTGGGCGCAAATTCTATCAATTTATTTTTTACCGAACCCTAAGGTTTAAAACAGCCGGAAATATAAAATTCGTACTGAGGGGAGTTATGACGCTCAACTGGTTTAAAAAGCATTCAAATGAAAAGAAAGAAAAACAGGATAATTCAGACTCATCGGAAAAAACATATTTTTTTGAACGTTTAAAAAAAGGTCTTTCCAAAACCTGTAAAATTCTTTCAACAGACATAGATGAACTTTTTACAGGAAAAAAAGAAATTGACGACAGTTTATTAGAAAAAGTAGAAGAGCTTCTGATAACATCGGACATTGGTGTACAGACTTCAATGGATCTTGTTCAAAAAATTTCAAAAAAATCCTCTAAAATATCTGACGCTATCCAATTTAAGCATGCCTTGAAAGAAGAAATACTTTCACTTCTTAATCTGCAAACACCAAAGCAAATCCCTGAAATTAACTACACTAAGCCCAAAGTAATAATGGTAATTGGTGTAAATGGTGTTGGCAAAACAACCACAATTGGAAAACTTGCAGCAAAATTCAACTTAGAAGGAAAGAAAGTATTGATAGCAGCTGCCGATACCTTCAGGGCTGCGGCTGTTGAGCAGCTTGTAATATGGGCTGACAGAGCAAATGCTCAAATAGTAAAGCACAAAGACAATGCTGACCCTGCTTCTGTAGCTTATGACAGCATTGAAGCCGCTATTGCAAGAGATATGGATATCGTTCTGGTAGATACTGCAGGCAGGCTTCATACCAGGGTAAATCTTATGGAGGAACTTAAAAAGATTAAACGAATCATATCGAAAAAGTTGGCAGGTGCACCGCATGAAATTCTTTTAGTTCTTGATGCAACAACAGGCCAAAATGCTTTGTCGCAGGCAAAACTGTTTGATGATGCACTTGGAGTAACAGGGATAGCACTTACAAAGCTTGATGGAACCGCAAAAGGCGGCATTGTTGTAAGTATTTGCAACACTCTCAAAATTCAATTGAAGTATATTGGTATTGGCGAAAACATAGATGACCTGCAAGACTTTAATTCAAAAGACTTTGTGGACGCTCTTTTCTAAGGAACGGGGACGAAATAACTTCCTCAAGTAGGCGCATAGATTTGGGTCGAATTTGTTTGATCTCAGATCACAAAAGTTGATGGAATAGCCTATCTATTTTGATATTTTTGGGATTTGAGATCGGGCAAAGGTGGCCTTAATCTGTGATGCATAGTTGGTGAAGTTATTTCGTCCACGTTTATATGAAACACCTATAGAGAATAAGCAAACACCTATCCCTTTGGATTTTGTTTATTTTTTTAAAACCCATTGATATTCAATAATAAATTTTACAATCT
>JABZFQ010000266.1 GCA_014237365.1 Desulfobacteraceae bacterium
CTCAAATCCCAAAAATATTGAAATAGCTCGCTATTCCTTCAACTTTTGTGATCTGAGATCGAACAAATTCGACCCAAATCTGTGCGCCTACTTGTGGAAGTTAATTCGTCCACGTTCCTAAGGGAATTCAAGTAGAAACTCAAACAAAATAAAAAAGGTATTCCATCTTAATTGATGGAATACCCTTTTTTAACTTAGAAATATGATCTAAACTACAGTTACATTTACTGCAGCAGGACCTTTTTGTCCCTGCTCAATGTCAAAGGTAACTCGGTCGCCTTCATTAAGAGCCTTGAAACCGCTTGCATTGATTCCTGAATGATGAACAAATACATCCGGGCCTTCTTCCTGCTCAATAAATCCATAACCTTTGCTGCTATTAAACCATTTTACAATTCCATTAGCCATACTTGACATCCTCCTTTCAAAAAATTCTCATAGCTTCAAACTTCAGGATGCCATTTTGACAAATGGATCTTTCCTTTAGTTCAAACAAAACCGGTCCGTCAATTAAGGACAAACCATTAATGACTATAATATAAGACCTCTTGGGAGGAACGCAAGTTTATTTTCGATTTTTTTCTGAAATATGAAAATTAAATGCACCCTCCCAAACAATTAAGGAATGGCAGGGGGACGGGTTAATCATCCTCAGCGGGTCCAAAGGAGTTTTCGAAAAGTTCGCAAATTGCTTTGCGGCCTTCGTCTCTGAGATTTCGGGTTCCGGTTCCGACAAATGTTTTGTCTATGATTAAAGGCGATTCAGCTACCCACCCGTTATCTTTCCAGCAGAACCACACCTTGTGTTCCTGATCATACACGCTGACTGGACGGTTAAAGAGCTTTGCCAGCTCAACACCCCAGCCGGTTCCCCCTTTGACAGTGCCATCCTGCTGTATCCATCCGATCGCTATCACGTGGTAACCGTTGTTAACCATGTGAAAAATGGACTGGATGACCTTTCGGATCTTTTCAGCCTTTGAATAGTTTCGGCCCATGCGGGTAGAGACTATCTCCATGCTGATATTCCCTTTTTCAAGCTCTTCTGGACTCAACACCCGCACGCCTCTATGGCGTTCGATATCGTGTCCCTCGAACGAAAAGTTAACTTCCTGAATCCCCCAACGATCAGCAAGCCTTCCGAACTCAGCCTCAGCCCCTTTGTGCCCACCGCTGTAAAGAGTAATATTAGAACGATCTGTCATTATTTTTATCTCCTTTTTTTGTCTTGTCGGTATTTTTTGCCTTACCGTATCTCGACGGAATGCTCTAAAAAATAAAACAAAAAGGGCATTCCTTCTTAATTTGATGGAATACCCTTTTTTAACTCAGAAATATGATCTAAGCTACAGTTACTGCAGCAGGTCCTTTTTGTCCCTGCTCTATGTCAAAGGTAACTCTGTTACTTTCATAAAGAGACTTGAAGCCGGTTGTATTGATTCCTGAATGATGAATAAATACATCCGGACCTTCTTCCTGCTCTATAAATCCATAACCTTTGCTGCTATTAAACCATTTTACAATTCCATTAGCCATAGTTGACATTCCCCTTTCAAAAAAAGTCTCATAGTCCCAGACTTCAGGACGCCACTTTGACAAATGGTACTTTCCTTTAGAACTAAACAATAACACCTATTAGGCAGAAAGCAAGTTTATTTTCGATTTTTTCTGAAAGTTGAAAAAACTGATATGTTTTTGAATAAAAAATGGTGGCGGCGGGACTGGAATGTGTTATAGATTAAACGTAACTTTTTGGATTTATTATAGGATTTTTTTGATCCCCTTATATGACATGGGCTGATAGTCTTAGCCTAAGGAACGTGGACGAAATAACTTCCCCAACTATGCATCACAGCTTCAGGCCGCCTTTGTCCGATCTCAAATCACAAAAATATTGAAATAGGTAAGCTATTCCATCAACTTTTGTGATCTGAGATCAAACAAATTCGACCCCGTCCACGTTCCTAATACAAAATTTTAATCGCAGACATATCTAAATTAACAAATTCGGTGTTGCCTCTGTAAAAAGACAGTGTACGAACTCACAGCTCGAAAAATTTTAGTACTAATTCGCTTGACGCACAATAATCAATTTTCTATTATTTTTATAAACAATATACCTATATCAAGGAGGTTGATTTGAAGTCTAAAATATTCCCGGCCATTGTGCTTGCAATTATTTTTACTGGCAGTAGTTGCGCATATGTCAATATTAAGACTCCCTTTGATACAGATCTTAACAGGACTGATTTGGGCTCAAAAAAAGGGATTGCTACAGCCTACAGCCTTTTGTGGCTTGTATCCTGGGGAGATGCAAGTTATGCTTCTGCTGCCAAAAATGGTGATATAACCTTTCTGAAACACGCAGACCAGGAGATGCAGCAGGTCTTGCTGGGGTTATATACCAGGTGGCGAGTTGTAGTTTACGGTGATTGATATGGCAGAGGAGAAAAAACAGTGTCAAGTAAAAGACTTATTGTTTTTATATGCTTTCTTCTGTCCATTTTTATTCTTGCCGGATGCTTAACCTTTGGAAGAATGGATAGCGGTGTCCTGAAAGGATATGGTTTTAAATTCATCACGGTTCCGTATACAATGAATTTAGACAACACACCCTCCACGATCTTTCAAGCAAATGGAAAAATTATCAAAATAAAGGAGCCTTTTTCAGGCCAAGGTTTTTATGCGGAATTTAACTCCAATGCGATTGGAGATATTGCAAAGAAGTACGGACTGAAAAAGGTCTACTTTGCTGATCTTGAGATCTTCAGTATCCTTGGAATATTTGAATACAAGGAAGTGCATATATATGGGGAGTAGAAACAACAGAAGAAACATATTTTTATTCTTAGGAACGTGGACGAAATAACTTCCCCAAGTAGGCGCACAGCTTTGGGTCGAATTTGTTTGATCTCAGATCACAAAAGTTGATGGAATAGCTTGCCTATTTCAATATTTTTGGGGTTTGAGATCGAACAAAGGCGGCCTGAAGCTGTGATGCATAGTTGGGGAAGTTATTTCGTCCACGTTCCTTACTTACTTTAGGATGAACAACTATTCAGAGGCAAAAAAGTGGTACAAAACCGCATTAAAGATTGATCCGGAATATGTAACCAAAAGGAAGAACTAAATTGTTACGAATTTTATTAATTATAATCATATTTTCTCTTTTCCCCAAATTCATGGGAGTCGCTATTTCTGACGATGACCCGTTTAAATGCCCGTGGAAGAAAAGCACAAAAAGCGCTTCCTCACAAATCCGGAAAACAACCATAAATCCACTCAAGTACCTTGTCATGTTTTACAAAGATTATATTTCACCCATTGATGGCAAACAGTGCCCAATGTATCCTTCCTGCTCGCGATATAGTATTGAATGTTTTGAAAAACATGGCCTCATCATGGGCTGGTTAATGACCTGTGACCGTCTCTTCCATGAAGCTGATGAGATGAAACAGACCCCAATGATTTTGATTAACAACCGCTTCAGTTTTTATGACCCGGTGAAAAATAATGATTTTTGGTGGTATGAGGAAAAATAGTTTTCTATATTTGCACAAAAGGGATGAAATGATTAGAAAAAATTACTATGGATGCGCAAGAGGCCGATGCAAACTATTACTAATGCGCATTGTAATCTATATGTTGTTGATAATCATTTCTTATACCTTTTTTTATCCTCTTTCATCTTTTGCTGAACCAGTTATTATAATCAATGCTGACAAACAGATTCAATTTGCCGAGCACTACTTTCGTACTGGAGAATATTTCAGAGCTATCGGAGAGTACAAACGTTTTATCTACTTTTTCCATAATGATCACAGGCAGGAACTTGCAATGTATAAAATTGGGCTGTCTTATTTTAACGGAAAAAAATTTCAGGAAGCAATTGATGCCTTTAACGAACTTTTAGCCAAATTTCCTGCGACCAATTTTAGAACAGAAGTTAGATTCAGAACAAGTGAATGTTATATTAAACTAAAGGAATATCTCAAAGCGATTGGAAGCCTTAATGATATCGCATTTACAGCCGAAAATATAGACATCGCTGATCAGGCATATTATAGGCGTGGATGGATATATCTTGAAATATACCGGTGGGAAGAGGCTGAAAATTCTTTTAGACTAATCAGTAAGAAAAATTGGGATAAATACCGACCGGCCACTCTTTCTCACGAGATGAGTAAGAAAAAAGACTTAAAGACTAAAAGTCCGACGGCTGCAAAAATACTTGCTATTATTCCCGGCGCAGGCCATCTTTACTGTGGAAGATATAAAGATGCAACCATAGCATTTATTCTTAATATTGCTATGATTTATGCTGCCTGTGAAGCATTTGACAATAATTTAGATGCTCTTGGCGGCATCATAACCTTTTTTGAACTTGGATTTTACTCAGGCAACATTTACAGCGCTGTAAACTGTGCCCACAAATACAATCGCAATACCAACAAGAATTTTTTTGAATATCTGCGGCAAAATTCACGAATAAATCTTGGACTTCGTCCTGATCAGGAAAAAAAGAAAGCAGCGCTTGTATTATCTTATAATATTACATTTTAAATAAAATCTTGTTTTTTCTGTTATCCTGTTGTCGGACAAGCAATGGCATTCGTTTAAGACATTTTGGGTATAAAATTCTCTACATATTGTGTACACCATCGTTGCGCCATACAATATGCAGCCTTTAAAATGCCATTTTTTGCTTAAACGAATGCCATTGGTCGGACAAGCCCGATATTGGCACGCAACTTGCTATTAAAAATTATCGTTTTTGACTCATTGCCAGGTTTTACTCAACAATTCTCATTATGCGCTCGGGTTCGTTTCCAGATACTGTGTGAGCAGCATTTTGCCACGATTTTTCGCGGTTGGAAAGCCGCTTCCACAAGGATAAAATGAAAAGTATGCAATACAAAAAAGTAATTAATAATAAAAGTTTCCCAAATGACTTAACATTTTGTAATTGTTGAATATAAGCACCTAAAGTGAGCTAAATTATAGTATAATAATTCATTTGTGAAACTTTTGTTAGTATGTTAGATGAAAAACATTCTTTATGAGTGTAACCAAAATAAAACAATGCCATCTTGATGATGGTTCCCTATTATGTGATACAATTCGTTTTCAAATAACGTAGGGGCAACGCCTGTGGTTGCCCTTTCGCCCTGTGGTTGC
>JABZFQ010000352.1 GCA_014237365.1 Desulfobacteraceae bacterium
GGCTTTTCTACGGAGAAAAATACCTTTGCCTATGCGACCAAGACAAACAAAGACGGAATAGCAAAGATAAAAATACTCAAATCCGGTGTCTGGCTGATAGCGACATACTATAAAGAAGCCTATCCGGATACTGAGGAGTGTGATCAGTATAAATTGACCTCCACTTTGACCTTTGAGGTAAAGTAAGCGAGCAAACTAAATTGGAGTGTATCAATTTCCATCTGACATCAACAACTATTCTTTTCCTCTTATCCCGTGGCGTTCTCAGTCACGGGGTAAGAGGAAAAATCAAGCTTTTGAAAGGAGAGAATTGAGATGGGAAAATATTACCTGTTATTTTTTTGTTGCCTCACAACTTTTTTATTGGATTTCTAATTCTAACAGTTCCTACGATTTCTGTATTTGAAAACTACTTACGTGATTTTCAGTATAAGGAAAAGTGGGCTGAAGAAGGTATTAATTATGACGTAGCAAAGAGTGGGGGTAAGGCAAGGATACGAGGTGTTGAACTGGGAATCAGGCATCAGATAACCTCATTTCTCAGCGCCTATGCCAATATGACTTATCAGGACACAGAGGTTACCGAAGATAAACAGGATCCTGAAAAAGAGGGCAAACGGATAACAAACGTGCCTCAAGAGATGTATAATTTTGGCCTTTTGTGCGAAAATTATGCAGGTTTTAGGGGCTCTGTTGCAGGTCGTTATGTGGGCAAGGTTTATGGTGATTCTTTAAACCTGGATACAAAAAATCACGTCTGGGGCACCTATGACCCCTATTTTACGCTGGATGCAAAGGTTGGTTACGAGATCAGAAAGGGTCTTGAGGTCTCCTTTGCCGTGGATAATCTCCTCGACAGAGACTACTATCAGAGCAGCAGGGCCCCTGGCAGAGAATTCTTTGGGGAGGTTGTTTACAAATTCTAGGCCTACCAACATAAGGCGGGACAGTTTTCGCTTTTCGGTGGATTCGCTTCGCTTAATCCACCCTACAAACTTACATTGGTAACCGAAAATCGTAGGGTGGATTAAGGAGCGTAAGCGACGAATCCACCAAAGCAGCTGTATAAAGGGTATTAACCTTATGCAGGCTCAACCGAGGATGCGGACAAAAACATAATTTTTATTATAATTTATAATACTCCGTCCGCAAGGCGTAAAGCCGTAAAGGGAGAAGAACTTGATAAATTTAATCAACAGACTGTTTCGTTTGACGTGGTTTCCACTGGCCTTCCAGCTACTGACGCTCACGGTGCTCATCATGTTGATTGTCGGCGGTTTTTTGGCTAACACCAGCGACATGGCATTTGCCAAGGTTCTACGCAATACCAATATCGCGAACTTGATCGTGTGGTCTTACTGGTGGCCACTCATCATCCTGTCCGCGATATTCCTCGGCCGCGTTTGGTGTACGGTTTGCCCTATGGAACTGGTCACCTCGCTGGCTTCCAAAGTTGGGCTAAAGCGCAAGCCCCCGGCCTTCATACGTTCCGGGTGGGTGATGACCGGCTTATATATTCTCATCCTTTTCGTCGGCATCCACATGCTATCCATCCATCGCATTCCGTTTCGCATGGCGATTTATATGTTGGTCCTGTTCGGTGCGGCCGTCGCGTTTGGTCTTCTGTTCTCCCGCAACACTTTCTGCGCCCATGTTTGCCCAGTGGGACACTTGCTGGGGCTTTATTCGCGGCTCGCGCCAATGGGTTGGGGCGTGAGAGATAAGTCTGTATGTTCGGACTGTAAGGACCAGTTATGCGTCTCGAATAAAACGGCCTATAGGTTTCAGGGTCGAAGCTGTGGCGTCGGGCTCAGACCGGCAATCCTTGATGACAATACCGAATGCCTCGTTTGTGGCCAATGCATGAAGGCATGTGACCGCAATAATCCCGGATTAGGCGGACGACCCAATCCAGGCTGGCTCCAGCGTCGCTGGTTCAAGGATATAATTGACCTCAAGGTCTTGACCGCCGCACAAAGCGCTTTCTGTCTGGTGGTGTCAGGTTTTGTCATCTACGAACTTTTCACCGAATGGTCGGTGAGCAAAGAACTGCTGCTTTGGGCACCATCGAAACTTGAGCAGATGCTGGGCGTAAGCGGTCCTTTGGGACACGGTATGGTGAAGTCGTTGATGCTCTTTGCAGTCTTGCCGGCACTTATCTGGCTGGTGCCGTTCGGCGCGTTCCGTCTGACCGGTGGGCGTCTCCCGTTGAGCAACTATTTGCTCCGGTTCGGGATCGCTTTTATTCCAATCATGGCGGCCGCTCACGCAATCAAAGCGTTACTCAAAATGACCTCGCGCATTCCTTATTGGGAGTATGTTTTTTCAGATCCGCTAGGCGCTGAAACGGCGCGTTGTATTCTCGACAAAACTGAGCCGTTGGCATCGTTGCCATTCTGGCGTGATCCAGCAATGACGATCCTGGCACTGGGGCTGATGGGTGTAGCTGTCACGCTGAGTATCCTGGTCGTCCGCAAGCTAATTGCGGTTCACATGTCCGATAGGAGCTTGCGCAGTTTGTCGCTATACCTTATCCCGATTCTGTATGGCGGAGCGTTTTCTACCATGCTGATTGTATGGCGGCTTTTTTGAATAAGGAAATTTTCTCACGGAGCCGCCCCTCATTTTTTTCTACCAGAACTGGGGGTTGTTGTTAATTCAGGAGAAAAGAGAAAGGAAAGTTAGTTATGAAAAAGTCAAAATTGGTTTTGTGCTTGTTTATCATAATTTTTGCTATTTCTGTACCTGGCTTAGCTCAGGAGATAGAAAAGGAGAAAGAAGAGAAGGTTTTTAAACTGGAAGAGATTGTAGTAACGGCACCTGATGTAGAAGGAGCTCCAGGAAGGACTGTTTTGATAACAAAAGAGGAGATAGACCTAAAGAATACCCAGAATGCAATTAAGATATTAGACGATATACCCGGAGTGTATTTGAGACCGGCAAAAAGGCGCGGCGGTCAGATTAGCATGAGGGGCATTGGAGAAACTAAAACCGTTATACTGCTTGACGATTCCATACTTAATGACTCTTTTCATCAGAACGTATTCTGGAATATAATTCCCATTGAAACAATTGAGCGGGTTGAGGTTATACCAGGCCCATTTTCTGCTCTTTACGGTGGAAGGGGCGGCATAGGCGGAACCGTAAAATTCATAACCAAGATGCCGGAAAAAGAGGAATTTTTTGTAAAAGGTATTTATGGGAGCAATAGAATGATGCGTGGCACTGCAAGCTATGGAAACAAATTATCTGATAAACTGTCCTTTTACGTCTGTTATGATTATATGCAAACTGACGGTTATGTGGCCGACTATATAACAAAATCCGCTCAAGATGGAACAGGCGATATACCCGTTACAGGGTGGGAAAAGACTACTGACAGCAAGGGAAACCCCATGTATCTTATCGGCGACAAGGGTAAGAATGAGTCATGGGAGTGGAATATCTTGTCTAAGTTAAGGTTTGATTTTTCTGACACATCAAGGATTACCCTTACATTTAGTCCCAGCCAATGGAATTACGGGAGCTGGTTTGCCGGCCTTGATGACCCTGATAGTTATCTGACAAATGCCGGTACCGGTGAGCCTGTATACTCGGGTAATATCACCTTTACTGATGATGGAGAACAAAAGAATATAGATCTTGGGACTGCTACCTTCCTGGGAGGCAAATCTGAGAGAAACAAGCGCTATCGCTATACCCTTGCTTATGAAACGGAATTTACACGAGATATTAACCTGAAGGCAAATATTGAGTATATTGATGAGAAAAAAAGAGGTATTAATACAGAACCTCTTGAGGGCGCCACATCCTCTGGCGGACCTGGAAAACTACATAGTTTTCCGTTTGATCGTTGGCAGGGGAGGATAGAGTCAAAGGCGCTTAACATCTTTGGTTTTAACAACCTGACCGTTGGCGCTGATTATATGAGAGAAGATGGCGGGAGAGAAAATTATACCGAAATGACTGATTGGCGGGATGAGAGTACCAAAGGGGAGATGTCCAGTAAAGGTTGGGGTACCAGCAGTGTATACTCTCTCTTTGTCCAGGATGAGATGATTTTGATGAATGACAGCCTTACCCTTTATTTTGGAGGAAGGCTTGACTACTGGAAAATCTCTGATCTTATGGACTGGAATGAGGACGGCGATATTGGAATCAACACATATAAGGATAGGGATAAAACCTATTTCAGCCCCAAGGGTTCTGTAAAGTACAGTCCATTTGAATCAACTACCTTGAGGCTTTCTCTTGCAAAGGCCTTTACTGCTCCGAGGCTGCACGACATGCTGGGAGGGTCCTCGTCGGCTAATTCTATGAGTCTTTCAAGCCCTTATCTAAAGCCAGAGAAGGCGACATGCTGGGAGGCGGGAGTTGATCAAACAATTTTCGATAAAATACTTGTCAGGGCCACATACTTTGAAAACTACTTACGTGATTATAAGTATAAGGAAACATGGACTGAATCGGGTATTCGATATAGTGTAGCTAAGAGTGGGGGCAAGGCAAAGATACGAGGTGTTGAACTGGGAATCAGGCATCAGATAACCTCATTTATCAGCGCCTATGCCAATATGACCTATCAGAACACAGAGGTTACCGAAGATAAACAGGATCCCGAAAAAGAGGGCAAGTGGATGACAAACGTGCCTCAAGAGATGTATAATTTTGGCCTTTTGTGCGAAAATTATGCAGGTTTTAGGGGCTCTGTTACAGGTCGCTATGTGGGCAAGGCTTATGGTGATTCTTTAAACCGGGATACAAAAAATCACGTCTACGGCTCCTATGACCCCTATTTTACGATGGATGCAAAGGTTGGTTACGAGATCAGAAAGGGTCTTGAGGTCTCCTTTGCCGTGGATAATCTCCTTGACGAAGACTACTACCAGGGCTGGAGAGCCCCCGGTAGAGAATTTTTTGGGGAGGTTGTTTACAAATTCTAAACTGTATAAAGGGTATCAAGTTTATACAGGTTCAACAATAACTATTTTTTTCTCCTACCCCAGTGGAGTTTTCAGTCACGGGGTAAGAGAAAAAATCGTAACAGTTCAGCCCTATCGTCATTCCGGCGAAAGCCGGAATCCAGGCGGAAAGGGTATTGTTTGAGCAAAGCAGGCGGTGAACTATTACGAAAAATCAAGCTTTTGAAAGGAGAGAATTGAGATGGGAAAATATTACCGGTTAATTTCTTGTTACTTCACCAGTTTTTTTATCGGATTTCTGATTGTAGCAGTTCCTACGATTTCTGTAGGGGGTGAAACTGGGACAGGAAAGGAGATAGCAGAAAAAAAGGTTATAAAACTCGACGACGTGGTGGTCCGTGGGGAGGCTGTCGGCGAGAATCTTGAGGCCACATCTGCGACCGAACTTACTAATGAGGATATTACAAATAGAGTATTTATCACTCCCATGGACATCGTGAGCCTTGCCCCAGGAATATCTATAAAACAATACAAGCAGGGAGGAACGGCCTCTTCTTTCCAAATGCGTGGATTCACTAGCTGTTCTCATGGCTCAGATGTCGCCATTTATATTGATGGTATTCCCCTTAACGAAGGCGATGGTTATGCCGACACTAACATCATTAATCCCGAGGAGATAGAGAGGGTCGAATTGATCAAAGGGCCTGTTTCCGCCCTTTATGGGAATTATGCTTCAGCCGGTGTGTTGCACTTTTATACCAAAAAAAAAGTAGACCGTCAGCATATTAAATTGCAATACGGGGCTTATAACACCTATGAGGCCAATTTCGTAGGGGGATTCTCAAGCGAAGACAAGGACTGGGAGCAGGTATATTCAATCCAAACATATCATACGGATGGGTATCAGGACAATTCGGACTGGGATAAACTGAATGCCGCGTCCAGAATCACATATCACTTCAATGATGCTCTGGACGGCTCTTTGAGCGTGCGGGGCTTTAATTCGGATTGGGACGCTCCAGGATGGCAAAACAAAGAAGAATATGAGAATGATCCTACAACATCTGTAAATGATGCAAATGGTGGCAGCAAAGATCGAACCTCAGCTAAAATCGACCTCAACTATCAACTCACTGATGAATCTAAGATACTTTTCCAACTTTGGACTTATGATCAAAATTTCAAGAGGTGGTATGCAGGTCGCGAAGAGGGAGTAAATCCCGGTAAGGATATTGGGAACTTGCGTGATTTCGATCGCTTTGTCTGGGGCTCTGGGATCAGCTACAATTTCATTGGAGAAATTGGGGACAAAGAGTTACGTCTCACAGCAGGAATAGATTACATGGATGAGGACATCGAAAGGGACAGGTGGAAACTAACATCCGGAAATGGCCGGAACAAAGGCGCTCAGTATATAGACTACCATATTGATTTTGAATCACTTGGTTTATATGCAGAAGCAAACTATCAAATAATCAAACCCCTTCGACTTATCCTTGGGGCACGTTACGACCATTTTTCCGGCGATTTAACGGATCATCTGTTGAATGATAGGAAAGATTCCATGGAGGATCAGGATATTTTTAGCCCCAAAGGTGGGTTACGGCTTAGTCTATTGGATAAGCAATTGGAGTTTTTTGGCAATTATAGTCGAGGATTTGCCATGATGTCAGGTTTTGCTGAACAGGCACAGTACACACAAGAACATTGGGATCCGCAAATACGGATTCAGTACGAACTGGGTGTAAAAATGAGGCCTTTCGATTGGTTTAACTGGAAACTTATCGGGTTCAGATTAGAAACCGATAATGATTTCATTAAAAATCCGGTCACAGACGAATCCGAAAACGCTGGGGAAACGACTCGAGATGGAGTAGAAGTGTCGCTTGATTTTTATGCCCTTAACTATGGGTACTTACATGCCGATTATGCTTATATTGATGCCAAATATGACAACTATGTGGAAAACGGCATTTCATATAATGGTAATAACCTTCCAAGAGTCCAGGATACTATAGTCAACATAGAACTTGGATACAAAGCTCCAAAAGACTTTGGTGGATGGATCAGATATCACTACCAATCTGGACAAGACTTGGATAACGCCAATACGATAAAGGGGGGATCCTGGGATACGGTAAATGCAAACCTCTTTTATCTTTTCGGCCGCAAAAACCGATATATGATTGCCTTGGATGTAATCAATATCTTTGACGAAAAGTATCCGTCTTCAGAGAGCTACTGGAGCGAAAATAGGACATACTCTCCAGGTTTGCCTCTTTCCCTTTATGCTACTTTCACCGTTGACTTTTAGTAACCGAGAAACCCAAGAGATGACTTGAGGAAACTTTTCCACTTGCCCAGCCGATGTTGGTGTTCTCATCGGACAAGAGGAAATAACACATATCGTGAAACACGCAATCATTTTTTGTGACTTTATAACAGGAGGAAATAAGATGCGAAACAAACGTAGATTCATTTTTCATTCATTTTTTTTTATGCTGCTAATCATAATATTATTTCAAAATCAGGCATGGTCTGCTGAACCGAGCAAAGTTCTTAAGCTTGATGATATTACAGTGAGAGAACAATCAAACAAGGTTTCTCCGGCGCCGCCATCTGCAACCATACTGACAGGTGAGGAGTTGCAGGATATACATGTGGACAAGACATTATATCTTCTGGAAAAGATTCCCGGAGTAGCTATTAAAGATTACTGCCAGGGTGCGGTAGCAAGCCAGTTTGTCATGCGTGGCTTAAGGCTGGGACATAACACGGGCGCAGCTATTTTTGTGGACGGGGTTCCGCTTAATGAATCAACCTCCCATGGAGACGGATATGCCGACTTTAATGTCGTCATACCCGAAGATATTGCCTATGTTGAAGTCATCAAAGGGCCTTCATCAGCCCTTTACGGACAGTTTGCCCGTGCTGGTGTAGTCAATATTGTTACAAAACGAAAAGGTGATTTCAGCTTATATAAATTTGGCTTTGGGGATTGGGATCGTCAGCGCTTTGCCATGTCAACGGGTCATGAAGACGGTGCATTGAGCAAGGTTTTCGGGGCGGAGCTTTATAGAAGAGAAGGAGCTACAGAGAATTCCGGATGGCTGAGAGGAAATGTTACCGGTAAATTCACATATGATTTTAACGAAGACCTTACTGGCTCCCTTGCTCTGAATCTCAATTCCATGGACTGGGAAGCCCCTGAATACCTCAGTCAAGATCAGTGGGATGCAAAGGACTACTGGAGCGGCAAGCCCCAGGGCGGAGGCGAAAAATACCGGTATGGCGGAAGCGCTAATCTGACATATGATGTAACGGATGATGATTTTGTCAATTTAATGTTCTACGCATACAGAAGTAACCTTACCCGCTATCGGGACAAGGATACCCATGCTGACGAAGAATACCATGACCGAGACATCTATGGCGGAAGCGCCAGTTACGTGTGGAACACGTTGCTTGGCGCTATGGAAAACAGCCTAACCGTTGGTATTGACACCCAGCTGGAGTTGACGCACACGATCAACGCCGAAAATGAGAACATGATTCGTACGGCACGTCAGGAGATAACAGTTGACGGCGATTCAACCCTGAATACATATTCGGTATTCTTTCAAAACCAACTTATACCCACAGAAGCATGGAAAATCACCGTCGGCGGCCGCTATGATCACATGGATGGAGAACTCGAGGATAAGGTGAAAGGTACAAATACTGATATGGAAGACCAGGATATCTTCAGCCCCAAGGCAGCGGTTGAGTTTACTCCTTTGAGCGGATATACGGTTTTCGCAACCTACGGAGAAGGCTTCAGACTTCCGAGTGGATTCGATAAATTCATGTATCCGGATCTTGAGTCTGAGGAGTACAAACAATACGAATTAGGCTTTAAACTAAACCCGATCCAGAGTTTCCAGGCCACACTGACAGGGTTTATCCTGGATGTAGAGGATGAAATCGTAACTGACGTTGCGGCCGATACCAAGGTAAATGAGGGTAACACGCGTCGCAAAGGCATTGAACTGGAGTTAGACTATTATCCAATGGAGCATTTTGAGTTATATGGCAATGTTTCTTATACCAAAGGAGAGTATAAAGACTACGTCGATAAGGGCACAGACTATTCCGGATCTGATATTGATTTGATTCCGGATTGGATTTACAGCCTTGGAGTTCAATGGAAGCCTCTTGAGGGCTTTTTTGCCGGCTTTGACTACCGTTACGTAGGAGAAGGCTATAAAAAGAAATACGCGGTTGGCTCCACGGAACCGAAAAAGAAGACGATTGACTATTGGGTAGCTGATGCACAGATAGGATATCAATACAAGAGTTATTCGGTTACACTTGACGCGACAAATATTTTTGACGAGAGGTATCCTGCTTATGAGTCCGGATCTACTTATAGAACGGCAAATCCCAGGGGTTTTTTTGTGACTTTTGCTCTAACCTATTAGTTTAACATGATAATAGCTGGTAAGCTAATAAGCTAATAAGCTAATAAGCTAATACGCTCAACAGCTTACCAGCTCAACAGCTCAACAGCTCAACAGCTCGCCCGAAGGGCGCTAACTTACTAATCATAAGGAGGAAAAAATGAAGATTTTTGGAAAAACGTTGGGAGTATTAGGTTTGAGTTTGGCTTTGTTGCTAGGGGTATTCTCTATGTCTGCCAGTGCTCATTTTATATGGATCAACGCCGGTGATTATACACCACCAATAAAGACGCCTGTAAGATTTACCATCGGGTGGGGGCATAACTTTGCCAGCCCTGTAAGCAATGTCATGTATAAACAGGAAGGTCTTGAGAAGATATACATGCTCGACCCGGATGGTAATGAACTGAAGATAAAGCCCATCAACGAGATTGAGTTCAGCGTGGAAAAACCATTGAAAAAGAATGGCGCCTATCTGGCCGTAGTTATGAGAAAGCAAAGTTTCTATACCAAGACTGCCAATGCGCACAATCTCCAATCCAAAAAAGGTTTGAAGGATGTTATTCAATGCAGCTATTCCGGGATGTATGCAAAGGCGATAGTTGATGTGGAGAAAGGCGAGGGAAAGAACCTCACCAAACCGGTCGGCCATACTCTTGAGATAGTTCCCATGGAAGATCCAGCTGATCTGCGGGAAGGAGACTATATGCCTGTAAAGGTTCTGTATAACAACGAACCTCTTAAAACAGAACTCTATGCCACCTACGTCGGATTTTCTACAGAAAACGCATGGGCCTATACCACGAAAACGAATAAAGAGGGCATGGGCAAAATAAAGATGCTCAAATCAGGTGTCTGGCTGATCAAGGCTGGTCATACGGTGCCATATCCTGATCCTGAGGAATGCGATCAGTATTCGTATTCTGCCACATTGACCTTTGAGGTAAAGTAAAACCTTTATATTTTCTTTACTACAACCTAGGTACAACCCTCTTCTCCATGTTCTGGGGAAGAGGTAGGTGTGGTGAAGCTTAATTAAACCAGAAAAGGAACAGTGATAACAATGATAAAGCAAACAACAAGTACTAAATATCAACAATTATCAATGATTGCCGGCATTTGTGACTATATGGGAAAAGGGATTTCAACAATTGCTGCAGTTATAGTCGTAGTTATGGCTGCATCTGTTGCGTTTGCAGGGGATGATGAAGCTGAAACAAAAGGAACAACGCGACTCAAAGATATCGTAGTAACCGGTACAAGAACTCCTCATGCCTTAAAAGATGTTCCTGTGGAAACTGTGCTGATTAACAGGGAAGATATTGAGAAAACAAATGCGCAAAACGCCATGGATGTGTTGAAGAACATCCCTGGAATTGACGCGTCCGTTCACGATGACGTTTTTGGAACATACACATGGCGGGCTAAATTGCGAGGGTTAAACTTTAATGACGGTTACGGGCTGATCCTCATTGACGGGCAAAGGGCCATGGGATGCGGTCAAAGCGGCGGCATGGGAGAATATGGTTCCGGACTCAACCAGATTCCAGTGGATATGATCGAAAGAATTGAAGTGGTTAAAGGCCCCAGTTCGGCACTATACGGCAGCGATGCCATGGCCGGCGTTATCAATATCATCACCAAAAAAACACCGAAAAAAGCAACAGGAAGCGCAGGTGCGTCGTATGGCTGGTACAAAGTCAAAGAAAAAGAAAAGAACGAAGAAATCATAAAAACTTCTGATGATGGTCATAGCCGTAACATCTCTACGACTTACGTTTCTTATGGTGACAAGATCTCTGATGGTCTCGGCTATTTGCTGCATTACAACCATGATAGCGCTGAGGACATAAGAGATGATCCGATCAAATCCGATCGTCACTCTATTATGGGCAAACTGGATGCAGAGCTTAGCGAGAGCATTGACCTTTACCTGAAATGCGAACTGAGTGACTATGAAAAGATGGATAATCGACAGGAAGATAGTTATCGCATTGCAGCCGGAATTGATTTTCGTCCGACAGATAACGATTTTTTTTCCTTTAAGGGATATTCATACACCTGGGATTTCATCCACGGCTATCCTGGCAATACACATGGCTATAAATATGGTGATGTGGGATATAACCAGGCTGAAATTCAGTACACCCGGTATTTGAGCGATTGGAATGCTCTTACCCTGGGAGGAGAGGTTCAAGAACAGGGCATTGATTACGTCATACATAACTATGATAACAACACTGGAAATGAGACTGGCATAGTTACAGTCAATGAAGACGTAAAAACCTCCAGTCTGTATGTTCAAGATGAAATTACTCTGTTTGAGGATTTTACCCTGGTCGCAGGTCTCCGTTATGATGACCATTCCACATTCGGGAGTGAGGTAAATCCCAAATTAAGCCTCATGTACAAGCTTTTCGAAGATACAACTTTTCGGGCTTCAGGCGGCAGGGCTTTTAAATCACCCACCCTCCGTCAACTCTATTACGTCCGTACAGACATGGTAATTACTACTGCAAGTCCAATCCTGATCTCAAGCCGGAAACAGCCGTTGGTTATTCGGCAAGCATAGAACAATGGTTGTTTAATCAACAAGTTATGTTTAATCTCGGCTATTTTCGCACTGATGTGAAAGATATGGTTATCAGAGAAGATACGGGTATCACCTATGACTCCCTTGAGCTCAAAGAGTATAAAAACGTTGAAGAAGCCTGGACACAGGGAGTTGAATTCATGTGCAGGGCGTACACCGATGAAGGTTTTTCAGCCTCCTTGTCCTACACCTACACTGATTCGGAAAATAAGGAGACCGGAAAAGAACTGACCTACACTCCCAAACACGTTCTCAGTATTTTGCCTGCATACGAACTGGAAAAATACGGTTTGGGTACGAGTGCTAACATCTCATACATTGGCAAACAATACAAAGACTCGGATAACACCGACGAGATTGATGCGCATACGGTCGTAGATGCAAAAATTTACAAAAACCTTTCAGACAGGGCCAAGCTGTCTTTTGAGGCAGATAACATTTTTGACTCAGATAAAGGGGATGAGGGTAATTTTCGTACAGGAAGAACCTTTGCTGTTAAGCTGGATGTTTCCTTTTGAGAAACCCATCTTGGGATATACTTTGAACGAAAATAATAAAAAGGGAGGTGAAAAAATACTAACAGGAAAGAATTTATAACCTAAATTGAGCGATTTTTGGCTCGATCTGCACTGATCTCTTGCGCATCAAGGATTCGCGAAAATCCTCAACATATCCATGGGTATGCCTGCGGTTTTCGCAAACCCTTATGCATCAAGATATCAGCACATTTCTTCCCCAAAAATCGCTTAACTTAGGTATAAACAAAAAATCGAATAAGGAGGGAATCAATGAAGATGACAAAAAATTTTTTTGTTACTTTGATCAGCTTCGTCTTTATCTTCTGCTTTTGTGCTGTGGAGTATTGTCCGGCACATGCAGATGAAGGAAAAGAGGAAGAACAGGTCTATAGACTTGACAAAGTAATTGTCAGAGATCATCCACTCAAGGATGAGTCTATGGTCGTAACACCTGACGTTACAGTAATTAATGTGGAGAAATTTCAAAAAGCCGGCAACGTGTACAATATCCAGGATGTCTTGAGCGAAATCCTTGGTGTGAGTGTGCTTAGCTCAAACATCATACCAAGTCCATCGGAAACTGTTTACATCAGGGGAATGGATCAATCACGCATCCAGATATTTTTAGATGGCAAGCCAATGAGGCTCATGGGAAGACGGGGATACTATAAGATAGACTGGACCACCATGCCTCTTGATAATGTCGAAACAATTGAGGTCATCCGCGGGAGTCATTCGCTTCTTTATCCTTTTTCTATGGGTGGCGCTATCAATATCATCACAAAAAAAGGAGAGAAAACCGATGAAATTAAACCGGATATATCAATAACAACAGGATTTGGTTCTTACGGGGCAGAGAGCTACAGCGCCAGTCTGATGGGCGGACTGTTCAATACAATCGGTTACTCCTTTTCCGGCGCTCGCAGGAGTGGAGACGGATATCTGAGAAACAACTATTCCGATACAGGTAATTTCAATGCCCGGATATCTCTTTATCTTCCGACAGATGGGATTTTGAGTTTCGGGTGGGACCATGTGGAAAATGAAACAGGATATGCTGTTATAAATGATCCCTTGAGGGATGATTATGACCCAGATTACCCGATTGTCCTTGCAGAGAATGTTGATACGTTTACTCATGATAATGAAGGCAAATCTTACACGGGCGGAGATTCTTACTGGAAGAAGAGAACCAATGAATATAATATTCTTTTTGAACAGCCCCTTGGTTTGGGAGAACTCCGGGCTCAGGTTTATAAACATAAGTCTGTGCGGGACAGGTTGTCTTACACCCTAGATAAAGAATCAAATTTATATCAAAAAGAAGAGTTTGATCAAGAAGAATACAACATGGGGTACAATCTGGAATATTTGGATTTTGAGCTTATCACAAATCATGCTTTTTCAATTGGAGGCGAATACCGGACTCAGGGGGATAAGGATGATAAGAAATTTTACGAAATCTTCTCCGGATTTTTTCAGGACGTTTGGTCCATAACCTCACCCCTGACTCTTACCTGGGGTACCCGTTACTATGAATTTCAAAGCGATGCTTACAAGGCCGGGTTTCCAGGATGGGGTGTATTTAACAGTCTGAGTGAATCGGAACAGAAAGAATACGAATATCGCAGGAAAGAAAACGAGTGGTGTCCAAAGGCTCGGCTCGACTACGATGTTGATTCAAATCTTACTCTGTATGCTGCTGTAAGCCGCGAAATGCGTACTCCCTGAATTTGAGACCTATGGAGATGGGCGCAGGCTGCGTCCACAGTAGAATACATGGCGACAAACCCCGAATTGGCAACCGAAACAGCATGGACATACGAATTGGGCTTATTGAAAAAACTCTGGTTTGATACAAAATTAAGAGGAGCTGTTTATTACACTGACATTACTGATTATCAACAACACAATTATATCAGTGATGTTCCAAGCGCTCAAGCATATAACATTGATGCGCAACTTTACGGTATTGAACTGGAACTGACAAGAAGCTTTACCCATGATCTGAGCGGCTATCTTACCTATACATGGCAAAACTGGTCTGCAAAGGATCATCCTTTTGACAGTGATGGAACCCACTATTTTATGGAAAATCAACCAAGAAACAAGGTGGGTCTCGGACTTAATTACAAGCTCTGGGAGGGCGGCGTGATAACGCTTAACTCACGGTACCTGGATAAACGCCAAAGCAAGAAAGATAGAATATTGGATGACGTGATAACAGTTGACATAGGCGCGCAACATATTTTCAAGCTTGCGCATTACGATTTTACACTAAAAGGCTATGTGAATAATGTTACTGATCAGGAATATGAACTGCGTTCCGGTTATCCAATGCCTGGAGTTACTGCCGGCATTCTTGTTAAGGTGAGCTATTAAGAGATACAGCATTGTGAACAGGCAGGATTTTTTGTGTTTCCCATAGCTGGAAAAATTGAAATCTTCTGCCTGTTTGCTTTTGTTTACGAGCGAGCCATAAGGAGGTAAGTCAGTGAAAAGAATAGAGCGGATTTTTTTTATTGCGATACTTGTTGGGGTTGTTGCTGTTTTTGTCTTTCCATCTCAAACCATTGCAGCCTGGGGCCGCGGTCACTTTTATGTGATCGGAACGGGTCCAGCCGGACCCATGACAGCTACACTTCAGGCTCTGGATACGATCAAGCAGATGGACGTGATTATAGCAAATGAAAAACACATAAAGCTCTTTGCCGAATATGCAGGAAGCAAACCTGTGCCCTTTGATCCGTGGACAGGTATCTGGGACTACAAGGGAAAGATTCAATGGGAACTAAACAAAGAGGAACTGGCCAGGTTCAAGGTGGAACGCTTTCGGATAAGGGATGAGCGTGTGAAGAAGATCAATGCCCTTTTGGCTGAAGGAAAAAACGTAGGTTTGCTTGATTCCGGCAATCCGTGTCTCTATGGCCCTAGCCACTGGTACATAGAGCCTTTTCAACCGCAGGACGTGATCATTATTCCGGGTATGGGGTGCGATGCGGCAGCTATGGCGGCATTGGGCAAAAGCACGATCCCTGCTCATGATACCCGCTTTGTCATACAAACAGCGCCTTTTTCTCTAATGGGCTGGAAGATGCAAGATCCCCAGCTATTAAAAGATCTGGCAAAGTATGAATCAACGATAATCCTTTATATGGCTTTGTGGAAACCTCAGGAAGTATTTGCAGCGCTTCAAAAAGAGCTTCCGCCGGATATGCCGTGTGCTGTGGTCTATTGGGCAGGATATCCTGATCGACAGCGTGTTGTGCGCGGGACTGTGGCTGATATGGGAGATAAGCTTGTGGCAGACAAGGAAAAATTCATGGGTCTGTTATTTATTGGTCGCTTTCTGGAAGGAAAGCCATATGAAGCAGCCATGAAACGAGGACAAAAGGAGCTGGAATAAATAATAGGATTCAAGGTCCAGGACTCCTGTTTTGTGCAAAAGGTTCATATTGACAATTTATCAGATGATAGCATATAATATGCTATATTTCAAAAACTGGGGGAGGCAAAGAGATGAGCACAACAAAAACAAGTACAGCCAGGGCTTTACTGGATCCTGAAGTCAAAAAACAAGCTGAGGCCATACTTAAAGAATTGGGGCTGTCGGTTTCAAAATCATTCGAATTATTCTACCGACAGGTTATTGCTCATCGTGGATTGCCGTTTGAACTTAATGTGCCAAACGAAAAGACCAGAAAAGCAATTGAGGACTCCAGGCAGGGTAGGGGTAAAAGATTTTCTACAGCTCAAGAATTGTTTGATGATCTTGGAATCTGAAAAGCATGAGATCCATCAGGCGCGATACACAATTTAAAAGAGATGTGAAGCGGATCAAAAAACGTGGTAAAGATATTGAAAAGCTGAAAAATATCATTCATCATCTGGTCAACGCTCAAAAACTGCCACCCGTAAACAAAGATCATCCATTAAAAGGAACCTTGAAAGACTGCCATGAATGCCACACTGAACCAGACTGGCTGCTTATATATCGTATAGAGGGCAGTGAACTTTGTCTTGTCCGAACAGGAAGTCATGCGGATCTGTTCAGTTAAGCGAAGAGTCTTTAAAGTCAATAGTTATAGAGTGTTAAACATTTTTACTTGTTGCGAAGATTTAGGTTTCAGTTATTAATTATTAGTTTCCGGAGGTAAGCAATGATCCGAAAAAAGTTTTTGTTTCTATCTGTGCTGGCGCTGCTGTGCTTTCTGTCACCGTTTGCGCACGCTCACACTTACAAGGTTTCAGTTGTTATTGATACGGACATGGCTCTGGATGACATTCGGGCGCTTGCCATGGTTTTAAATTCCGATTGGATTGACGTTCCTTTGATTGTTTGCTCTGACGGCGCTGTTTCACCGCAGATAGGGTATCGCAACCTTGGGATACTTCTGGAATATTTTGAAAAAAGGGATACAGATATTGTTGCTGGAAGGACATTGGGAAAGCCAGCCCCTGTCTGGAGGTCGTGGTCTGAAAACCTGAACTGGCCCGAAATGTCTGCGATCACTGCCGAGACAACGAAAATCCCATCAGCGACAGATGCGATTCTGAAAACCCTCAATAAATCATCAGGACAAGTAATCTATCTTTGTCTTGGTCCATTAACCAATCTGGCCGATTCAATCCGCCGAGACCCAAGTATAAAGAAAAAGATTTCAAGAGTTATATTCTACGGAACTTCTCCCGGAGCCCACAATCCTGATTGGAACTATACACGAGATAGCGATTCAGCCGACTTTATTTTTAAATCTGGCCTGAATATCCACTCACTCCATATTCCTCAAGAAAAATCATTATTGTTTGATCAAAATCTCTACGACAGAATAACGACTATGCATACGCGTGCAGCGCGTATCGTAACCACGCTCCACAATACACCTGTGATATCAGGTCTTTTGGATGATGGTCATTTTCGTGTGTGGGATGAGATAACAATAATTTACTTGAATCACCCATCTTTGTTCGAACTATCGCCAGTAGAAGAAAGCGCTCGTGTTATGGTTCTTGAGGATTTCAGAACCGATCTTGTTGAGCAGGCGTATTTGAAGCTTTTGGATTATTCTGCGGACCTTCACCTGAACCGACGGACCGCAGTGGTTCTGAATGACTTTCCTGTTAATCCATCTATGTTTAAAGAGGATATCAGGCCGTATGTGAAAAGAATCATTGAAACACATGGCCTTGAGGAATGGAAGGCCTGCCTTTTAACCAACGAGTTTCACCGTCATCTTGGGATTTATTCGATTGTTGGAGCCAAGATGGGAATAAGGGCCCGGGAGATTCTGGAAGCTCCTTTTGACGAACTTAAGGTCATTTCAATTACAGGAAAATCGCCTCCTTTGAGCTGTATGAATGACGGGTTTCAGGCAGCAACCGGCGCGAGCCTTGGCCGGGGCGCTATTGATGTTTTAGAACAAAATCCGAGAGCAGCGGCTATCTTCATCTACGGTAACAAGAAACTGACCTTAGAGATCAAGAAAAATGTGCTCAACAGGATAAAAAAAGATATCAGCGCAGCGCTTAAAGCATATGGGGGATTAAACCGGGAATATTTTGCACATATCCGTGAATTGTCAATAGATTACTGGCTTGAACTTGATAGAAAGAAAATCTTTAATGAAACTGTAAGAGTAAAAGGAAAACAAAAATGAAAAAAGAAAAAGAACAAAGATCGTGGTTGAAGGTTTGTATTTTGGCTTTGGTGGATCAAGCTGCTGCACAAGAAGCATTATCAGGATCAATCAAAGTATGATACGGGTCAATATGCCACTGTTATGACTTTCGAGACGAAATAGTGTCGCTGTTTTTTCTTTTCTTCGACATAAAGGACTTTGAATTGAAAGATATACTGAACAACCATCATCTGAAAAGAGAAATAGGTCTTTTTTCGGCAACCATTTTGGTAATTGCCAACATGGTGGGAACCGGCATATTCACTACTTCCGGTTTCATCATGGAAGAGTTGGGCAATCCTCAGGCTGGATATCTTTAATTGTCGGGTTTTCAGCCCCTATTGCAGCAGCAGCAATTGCCTTTGCCACATATTTTTTCCGCATCCTGCCGGCTTCGTTTAGCAGCGAAAAATTCACCGCTCCTTTCCTGGAAATCGGCATTCTTGCAATATCCCCGATTACCATACTGGCAACAACTGTTAGGAACGTGGACGAAATAACTTCCACAAGTAGGCGCACAGATTTGGGTAGAATTTGTTCGGTCTCAGATCACAAAAGTTGATGGAATAGCGAGCTATTTCAATATTTTTGGGATTTGAGATCGAACAAAGGCGGCCTGAAGCTGGGCGCCTCGAAAACATGATACTTGGTGACGCCGATCAAAATCTTGAGTTGATTCCAAGGGCCAAAAACCGGTCAAAAAACTCGATAATTCTTAATATATCAGAATATTACACAAAAACGAATTGCCCCATGATCAGCTTGGAAAACATAGACATTGTCCTGGCAAGAAGCCGTCCTTTAGAGCTCACAATGGCTGGATAACAAAGAACAAAAAAATTTAAAGCCAAAAACTGGGGAAAGTTTCGTAGCGTTTTAGACACCCCCACACCAATACTGCTTGTCTGGTCAAGGGCTTTTGGAAAGTAAACATCCTGACCCTGATCAGGTTTTTGGTCAGGCACTATTGGCTGCCAGCTTAAGACGAATTGTCCCGCTTTAAGGTGGTAGCCTTCAAAATATTTTGGCCTGAAACCGAATTTTCAATCATCCATCCCAGGTATTTATGAACAGAAGAAGCTAAAAAATAGGGCAGATTCAAGAGATAAAAGCTTTTGCCTGACGGAGAATTTACCCGTTGTATCTCTAGATGACCTGAATACATTCTGACAGCATAAAGATGGGGGCATCTGTCCATAAATTGATGTAATGATCGCAGCCTGCCTGTCTTGCCTGACTTGACCTCAACAGGAATCACATAGCCCTTATACTGCACGATAAAATCAATCTCAGCTTGTGACTGGCTTTTTTCGCGTACCCAGAAGCATTGCTTTTTTCGGGTATTGGTTTGCATGGCGATAAGTTCCTGCCCGACAATATGTTCCGCAAGCATGCCTTTGTAAAAGGCATGCAGATTATCATGATAAAAATACTGTTCCTGCAAGCCGCCAAAATAGTTCAGCAGTCCCGTATCCAGCAGTTGAAGACGAGGTGACTTTCTTAGATCAGGCATGATAGGAATTTCAACGGAAGTTGAAGGATACAGCATATTGATCAGCATTGCTTTCTGTAATGTCCGCAGTGCTTCACCTACCTCTCGTGATCGGTAGTTCGATTGCCCAAAGCCTGAAAAGGTTATTCTCTGGCCGGCAACAAACGGTGCTGTTTCAATACAGTGGCGAAGAATTGTCGCCATGGAGGGATTACGTGCGTATTTTGCAACGTCATCCTGATATGAAACCAACAAAGAATCATAGATACCGTTTAAAGCCGTAACATCATTTTTTTTAATGTACGCAGCAACGACTTCAGGCATACCACCAATAAGTGCATACCGATGAAAACAGTCCATCAAAGTTTTGTGCGCATAAGTCGGCATCGGCACGGTATCAAAGGCCTTGACAGCCTCGCCTGCATCAATGGCAGTCAGGAATTCTCTGAAAGTCAGAGGATACAGAAAGTGATGTTCGACCCGCCCCACAGGGAAACTAATGTGCTTTTCATGCAGGGCGATTTCCAGAAGAGATCCAGCGGCGATAACGTGTATTTCAGGCAAATCTTCATAAAAGTAGCGGAGAATTTCGATTGCTTCAGGGCAATTCTGAATCTCATCAATAAAAAGAAGAGTCTGCCCTTCAACTGGAGACAGCCCCGGTTTCATAAGAATTGCCTGAAATGTCTCCTGAACAGGTAATCTGCGGCGGAAGATATCCGAGTCTCTCGTAAGATCCAAATTCAAGTAAATAAACCTTTCAAACCGCTCACCAAACAGCTTGACGGTCACAGTCTTACCAACCTGCCTGGCTCCCCGGACAACAAGTGGCTTTCGATCTTTAGAACGGGCCCACTGCTCAAGCTTTAGTAAAAACTCTCTTGGAAACATAACACTCCCTATCTTGTAATAATACAAGGCCATAATACATTCATTATTGTAACAATGCAAAGGAGATTTACAAGAAAATATGTATCATTGCAAGGGTTATTGTAAATTGTAAAAGGAATAAAAACGATATTAAACGAACTATCTATGCGAGCCAGGATATATCTTCAGGACCTTTGTATCTACGAAGGAACGTGGACGAAATAACTTCCCCAACTATGCACACAGCTTCAGGCCGCCTTTGCCCGATCTCAAATCACAAAAATATTGAAATAGCCCGCTATTCCATCAACTTTTGTGATCTGAGATCAAACAAATTCGACCCAAATCTATGCGCCTACTTGGGGAAGTTAATTTGTCCACGTTCCTTATCGGATTCATTCATCATCGGAGGGTCATTTGATTATATTTGACAGAAGAGAAAATATAACCTGGAATGAGAAAATATTCCGGCGCTCGGAAAGATATGAAGACAGGGAGATTATGAGTGTGGGGGTATGTAGAGCGATATATGTCAGCGCAGCATGTAGTTAGAGCAATGAAGCATTGCAAAGGTTGGGAACACGTTTCAAATCTACAGCTAAATTTCTTGACAAACAGTTATGAATCATTTAAAAATTATGCAATCGTAATATAAAATTGCGCATGTAATCTAAACTTAAATTTTATTAGAAGTTAACCGTAATTGAGCCAAGAAGGCCAGACCGGAATGAATTCCGGATCAGGGCATTCCTGGCTTTTTTTGTTTAGAGCAGCTTCGCGGAGCACAGCAGAGGATTCTACCGTGCCCTTTTTCTTTTGTAATCAGGACAGGGGGCATATGGCAAGGGTTCTGATGATCAAATTGGAAAATGTTGATATTCAAACAAAAGAACTGAAGTTAGAAATCGGAGAAAGATGGGTGGAGATACATTTTCAGGTACATATTTATTTAGGCTCTGAATTGCTAAAAACTGTATGACTGCCTTATTTATAATCCATGAAATAAGCCTCAAAGTTTATGGCTTATTCCGATAACACAAACTGAGTGATAAATTGGCATCCTTCACGACAAGTCAAAAGTAGTTTAGGAACGTGGACGAAATAACTTACCCAAGTAGGCGCACAGATTTGGGTCGAATTTGTTTGATCTCAGATCACAAAAGTTGATGTAATAGCGAACTATTTCAATATTTTTGGGATTTGAGCCTGGATTTGAGATTTGGCAAAGGCGGCCTGAAGCTGTGATGCATAGTTGGGGAAGTTATTTCGTCCACGTTCCTAAGCATGGAATCATACAATCCGGGCCGCGTATTCATAGGTATGCTTACGTACAAATTCTAAGTGAATCTGTTAAGAAAGTGAGCATTTTTCATAATAAACAAAAGGAGAACAAAAATGAAAAAAGAAAAAGAACAAAGATCGTGGTTGAAGGTTTGTATTTTAGTTGTGCTGTTGTCAGTAATCGCTTCGCAGGCAAAAGCGCACAACCTCTGGCTGGCGCTTGATCACTATTCTCACAGGGTCGGCGAGACCGCAAAGGTGTTTTTGTACCTGGCACATGCGCTTCCTTTTGACGATTTTGGAAAACCGGAAAATATGAAGGAGTTTTTTTATCTTGATCCATTGGGAGACAAGAAAGAATTCGAGCTGAAAAAACCTGATCCTGAATCATTTTTCAATGAAGTAGGTGTTCCATTGGCCCTGCGACAAGAAGGGACATATCTTGCAAGCGTTGTGATGAAGCCGATCTTTATGACCGTAACTCCCAAGGGAAGGAAAATGCAGAGCAAGAAAGACCTCCCTGATGCCATAAGCTGCCGTTATGTTGAGTTTTTTGCCAAAGCGATTTTTTATGCCGGAGAACCGGGTGGAAATGCTTACAAAACCGTATTGAATCAGACAATTGAGATGGTGCCGCAAAAAGATCCGTGCTTGCTCAAGTCAGGCGAATATCTTCCTGTAAAAGTGCTATCCAAAGGCAAATCGCTTACAGGGGAATTTGTATATGCCACCTATATTGGATTCTCAACAGGGGAAGACTACGCTTACACTACCAAAACTGATCATAAGGGCATTGCCATGATTCGTATAATAAATCCTGGTATCTGGTGGGTCAAGGTGCCGCATAAGGAGCATTATAAGGATCAAGCGGAGTGCGATGTCGGCCAGTATGCTGCTATTATGACTTTTGAGGTGAAGTGATTGGCAGGAGAGAAAGTGAGAAAGTGAGCAGGTGAGCGTGTGGAAAAATGAAAAAGGGGGTTGGATATGAAGAAGTTAAGATTGCTGGTTTTTTTTGTTTGGGATTTTTGGTTTTATTTTGCCTTGTGTTAGCCTGGCAGATGAAGAAAAGAAAGAAGGTGTGGATAAATCCGTAAAGCTTGAACGGATTGTGGTTACTTCTCCAAGAACTGATGAAGTGTTAAAGGTTGAGATTCCGGTTGTCGAGTCTACCTACCAGGTTGGCGCTACAATGGTGGATGTCCTGGACGGTATGTCCGGCATCGATATCGGAAGAACGAGTCTGGGAACCCCGAATAATTCCATGGTAAAGATCAGGGGATTAGGTGAAGACAGGTATATAGTGAATCTTGACGGAAGGCCGTTGACAGGAGCAGGTGTTTATGGCGGCTACTATGTTGACTGGAGCATGCTTTCTCTTCAGGATATTGAAAAAATCGAAGTAATCAAGGGGGCTTATCTGGCTGAGTATGGGAATACACTGGGAGGTGTCATCAATGTTATTCCAAAGGAGCCAACGGAAAAACTTGACTTTAGAATTGCAGCAGGAATTAAAGAGTATGATACATACGACGTACATGCTTTGATTTCAAAACGGACAGGGCCATTTGGAATTGTCGTGGGAGGCGGTTACCAGGAGACTGACGGTTATCTCCGGAATAATTATATGGAAAGAAAGGATATTTCTGCCGCTTTCTCTTATTATTTGCCAGGAGAAGGAAAGATCAAGATTGGTGTGCGCTATAATGAAGGTGAATACGGTATGATCATCGAGAATATGAAGGGTTCTGCAAATTACGATAGCAGCTATCCGGAAAGTGATGGGGATATCCTTATCGGTACTGGCTTTAAACTGACTCTTGGCGATGGTAGTTATTACCAGAAGGAAAGGTATGAGTGGGATGTTGTTTTGGAAAAGAATCTTTTTGGAATAGATTGGGAGGCAAGATATTATCTGAACGATGAAGACCGAACAGATTATGTTTATGAAGAGACGAGCGGTGCTCTGGCTATGAAACGTGATGCTCCGCCTGATTACTCATGGGGCTGGAGTTTCAAAGGAGGAAAGGTAGTATCAAATCATACCCTGAAAGCTGGAGTTGAAGGAAATTACCTTGGGTATGGGGGAATAACATACAAGCATGTTGATAAAACGTATATTGGGGGATGGTTTGAAGACTCAGAGGAGAAACATGAACTGTCAAAGGTCAATTCAGCATTTATTCAAGACAGATGGTCTTTGCTTTCAAACCTGGATATTTATCTGGGGCTCAGGGTTGATGACTACAAGGGGGATGACAATGATGACTGTGAGGTTGTAGAGAATACTCCGATCTCTCCCAAGTTCGGCATTTTTTATTCCCCAATGTCTGATCTTGAAACCTTTGTTACAGTGGCAAGAGCCGTCAACTTCCCAACTCTTCCCAAATATTACTGGTATTATAACGGACATCAACCGACTGATAGAAAAGCTTTGACCTTTGAGGATTCCATGCAATACGAAATCGGGGGAACATATAAGGGAATCAGGGATACCAGTATCTCCGCAAAGGTCTACCACTACGATATTGATGATTATCTCAGGTGGATATTTGGGACATTTGATTTTAAATCGAGCCGTGTGGTCTATAACATCGACAATGTTAAACTGACAGGCTTTGAATTAGATGTTGAATCGAAACTTTTTAATGATGTTTATGCCTTTGCCAATTATACCTATCAAATTACTGACAAAGAAGGTGATATACTGGATAAGAGCAATATCTCCGATGAAATCAGCGAACTGCCTGAGCATAAGTTTAATGTGGGAATTCAATATAAAAGTGATGACGGCGCGCTTGCCAGGTTAACTTTAAAATGGGTCGATTCCAGGGAGGTTCCCATAAGCGCGGCAAATAAAGCTGATACAGGAAAAATGGACAGCTATTCCCTGCTCAACTGCATAATCAAGTACCCTGTTATAAAGGATCATAGCTATCTTTACGCAGGATGTGAGAATATATTAGATGAGGAATATGAGGAGAGTTATGGATATCCAATGCCGGATCGTATGTTCTACGGAGGAATTGAGATTAGGTTTTAGGCTAAAATAACTGCTAAAAGAAAGGGTTTTAGTTATGAAAATATCAAGGCATTTGATTTTAATATTTTTTCTCGCAGCTTTTCTCTTTTGTTTTTCTGCGTCTGTCTGTTTTGCCGGAAATACAGGGAAGCTTTATATCCTTGGAATGGGGCCGTCGGGGCCAGATTTGACAGCTCCAAGGGCAATTGCTGTTCTTGAAAAAGCAGATACAATTCTCTGTTCTTCGCGCATACAAAAAAGGTTTTGGAAGCATGTTGATCCCAATAAGGTAGCCTTTAATCCCTGGGAAGGGATACATGGTGAAGAAGCCGGAAAATTAAGAAAAACAGATTACAAACAATGGATTGCAAGAGTTGAAAAACAAAAGAAAAAGGTTCAGGATTTTGTATTGCAGCAGATCAAAGCCGGCAAAACCGTAGTGATGCTGGACGGTGGTGATCCGTGTGTTTACGGCCCGTCTCTTTATTGGTTGTTGAAAGGATTTGACGACCGATATTTTGAGATCATTCCTGGAATGAGCGCTTTTAATGCGGCAAGCGCTGCTCTCAAAAGACCCATGACAGGGGAAAATACACAATTTGTTATGCTCACAGCGCCATTTTCTTTGTTTGGAGATTCTTATAAAAAGGCTGATGAAGTCCTGCAAGATCTTTCAAAGTATAAAACAACAATGGTTTTTTATATGGCGCTTTCTTCAATAGATAAACTTGTTGAGAAATTTAAAAAATACTATCCGCTCGAACTTCCCATGTCTGTAGTCTATTATGCTGGCTATCCGGAAAAAGAGCGGGTGCTGAGAAGTACACTTGGAACGATTCTTGATGATTTGAAGAAGGTTGATGAAAAGTGGTTAGGTCTTCTGATAATCGGAGAATGTGCGAAGTAAATACGTTTACAGTTCACGGTTGTCGGTTCACGGTTCACGGTTTACAGTTTTTTCAATGAACTATGAAACGACTGAAGCATTTTAACCGTAAACCGTGAACTGTAAACCGACAACCGTAAAAGGATATTGAATTGAAAGATACTTTGAACAACCATCATCTGAAAAGAGAAATCGGTCTTTTTTCAGCAACCATTCTGGTGATTGCCAATATGGTGGGAACCGGCATATTTACTACTTCCGGTTTTATCATGGAAGAGTTGGGCAACCCTCAGGCAATGCTTTTATGCTGGCTTGTCGGTGGCGTTTTTGCCCTGTGTGGAGCGCTTTGTTATGGAGAGTTGGGCGCGATGTTTCCAAGGGCGGGCGGAGAATATGTGTTTTTGAGAGAAAGCTTTGGCAAAGGGATGGGCTTTCTTTCGGGCTGGATATCTTTAATTGTCGGGTTTTCAGCCCCTATTGCGGCAGCAGCAATTGCCTTTGCTACATATTTTTTTTGCATCCTGCCGGCTTCGTTCAGCGCAAAACTCACCGCTCCTTTTCTTGAAATTGGCATTCTTGTAATATCCCCGATTAGCATGCTGGCAATAACTGTTATCATTATATTTTCGCTGATTCATTATCACAGCGTTTTTTTGGGAGCCAGAGTGCAAAACAGCCTGACTGTGTTCAAGATAGGTCTTATCATTGTTTTTGTAGTGGCTGGTTTCTGCATGGGTAATGGCTCAACAGAAAATTTTTCCCAAGGCCTGGAGATAAGTTTGATTTTTCAGGACAAATTTGCCATCTCACTGATATTTATCACATTTGCCTACAGCGGATGGAATGCTGCGGCCTATCTTGGAGGTGAGATAAAAAATTCCACTAGAAATATTCCGCTTGCTCTTTTTACAGGTACAGCCCTGGTAGTCTGTTTATATCTTTTTTTAAATATCGTGTATATCTATGCGCTATCGCCGGGCGAGATGAGCGGAGTGCTTGAAGTCGGAACAAAATCTGCTGTTGCTCTGTTTGGCGATAATATCAGCAGATATTTTAGCGGAGCTATTGCTATAGGCATTCTATCGGTTCTAAGCGCTATGATCATGACCGGACCAAGGGTCTATTATGCTATGGCAAGAGACGGTGTGTTTTTTGAGCTTTTCGGCAAGATCAATGGTCTTCGCCAGACGCCTGTATTTGCCATCTTGCTGCAAGCGGGTATTGCCATCATCATGGTTATCACTGCATCCTTTGATAAGCTTCTTTTATATATCGGCTTTACGCTTTCACTATGCGCCATGTTAACTGTGGTTGGAATGATGCTCCTCAGGATAAAAAAGCCTGATCTAAAGCGTAGTTATAAGACTTTCGGATACCCTGTAACCCCGCTTTTGTTTATCTCAGGCAATTTATGGATTATCTATTTTTGCATAAAAAGCAGGCCGATTACCTCTTTGTTTGGATTAGGAACTATAGGATTAGGTGTTTTGTTTTACACGTATTTTAAGAAAAAAACAGGAGTATAAAAGCCGGCAGGTTTTGATCTGGAAAGGGAAAAGGAATTTATAATGATAGAAATTTGTGGATGCTCTTCCGCTAATACTTTGATTTAGAAATACTTTTTATTTTAACCCATCTTTTTCATTTTGAAATTTTATTCCAACAATATCAATAAGTTGTATTTTGGTATGGCACTACATTTATTTTTAATAGTGCAATTATTTCAATTTGTTGCTTCGTTTGAACC
>JABZFQ010000317.1 GCA_014237365.1 Desulfobacteraceae bacterium
CAGACAGCATTTATGGCTTATTTTCGCTTTTTGAAGTATCTTTTTACATAAGTTAACTGGCAATTCGGATGCTAATGAGAATATCTGCTTAAAAATGCCTTGCGTCGGGAATTGCTGATCTCAACACACATTAGGAACGGGGATGAAATAACTTCCTCAACTATGCATCACAGCTTCAGGCCACCTTTGCCCGATCTCAAATCACAAAAATATCGAAATAGGTAAGCTATTCCATCAACTTTTGTGATTTGAGATCGAACAAATTTGGCCCAAATCTATGCACCTACTTGTGGAAGTTATTTCATCCCCGTTCCATAGCGAACATTCCTTTCTTGATAAAGTAATATCCGCTATTCAAGCATTTTGTAACCAATAAGTCTTTAACTTTTTTCAGAAAACTTGTTTTTTATTTTTCAAGCGACTAGCACCGCCATAGTCGGTGGCTTATAAGTTAGTCAATATTCTATTTAATCGTTGTACCTGATGGGGTTAGTTGGTGAAGTTATTTTGTCCACGTTCCTTAGGTTCACAGTTCCAGTTCCAGGGTTCACGGTTCACGGTTAGAGGGCGATAAAAATTGAACGAGGCAACCAACCGTAGGCCTAACAACCTAACAGTTACGATAATTCGGTAGTCCCTACAAAGCAATGCAGGTTTGAAAATACCCTTTTTGCTTTGTAAAGACCTGATTTTCCGCCATGTGCTGCCAGAAGCCATGATATGTAACCACTTGAAATTATTGACCCGCACTGTTTTGTAGGGACTACCGATAATTCAGTGTAATTCCGTGAAAATCCATGGTGAACTATTACCATATTATTTAAAAGCATCTGTTTGTTTATAACCAGATGGTAAATCAAATATATTAACTGGTGCTTTATCTTCTTTAAATTCCATTAGCTCAACAGAGGATTTCATAGATTGTCCCATAATAATTATAGTTTGCTTTGAATATACATGAACTCCATTTATTTTCTTTATTTCCTGCATGATAGCGCTAATGTTTTGGCTCATACCGGGTATCTGAGCCAACATTCCAGCAGAATATTTTGCGTATAGTTCTTCATCAACTTTGATATCCTGTGTTGCCCAAATTTCCGAATTAATTGTACCCATTACCATTTCTATAGTTTGAATGTATTTTCGACAATTCCATTTACCAATTTTTTTTCTTTCATTTTTTTCTTCCACCTTAACATTAAATTGCATCATTTTACCCATAAATTGTTGAAATATAGCTTTGTCTTCTGGGGACATATCACCAATTTTTTTATCCATATTTTTAGAAAAGTCCATTGGCATACTTACAATTGTCTTTTTTTCATGATTAGCTATAGTGTTGATCTTTTTATCTATATCTATAATAATTTTTTGCTTTTTATTCATGATTACCATTTTATTTGATGTAATCCATGACTCAACAATCAAATCTTGAGCAGGTTGAGTATTCCCCATAATTTTTACAGCATCAGTATGCTGTTTTTGCTTCATATATATGGCCCCGTATGCGTTTTGAAACATAAGAGTTAAAAACATTAAAATTACAATCAGCATTAGAAATGTCTTTTTTCTCATAGTTTTTCTCCTTTTTTTTTAAGATAATTTTTAAAATGAAATTTTTCCTGAAAACCCAGCGCCTTCTTTCGATCCACTGAAATTACTGGTTGGACGAAGCCGCTACGCGGCGGAAAAACAGTCGAACAGGGAATATCGAATTATGAAGTCTTATCCTTGTTCTTTTTGGCAGTGCCTATACTTTTAACAAAAATTGAGATCAATTGGTTGCTTTCATCTAACAACTCATCAAGCTTTGATGCATAGTTGGGGAAGTTATTTCGTCCACGTTCCTTACTATCTTATTAATTATTTTTTGTATTGCATCCTTTTCATTTTATCCTTGTGGAAGCGGCTTTCCAACCGCATGTATTTTGATTACACTCTTTTGATATGGCATTTTCCTATTCGTACCAACGAAAAAAGATGAGGAAAGCTCATACTACCTCCTTTTTGCTAACATATTTTGTCAAAATATGATAATTATAACATATAAATAAAGATGAACAAAACATCTTTTATGACTTTTTTCAAACCAAAATTATTTGCTCAGAGGTTCTGAAACGGTTGAATAACAGAACGGGGGGGAAAGTATATGAAAGTACAAGAACTTATGACTACGAAAATAGAATCTGTGGACGCTGATAAATCAGTATATGATGCGGTTGAAAAAATGGTCGATAGACGAATTCGATCGCTAATAGTCAAATTTTCAGAAAAAGACTTGAGCTATGGAATTATCACAGCAAGAGATATAGTTTTTAAAGTGTTGGCCAACGGTTTGAATCCTAACGATGTTAAAGTCGGAGAAATTGCTTCGAAGCCGGTTGCCTGTATTGAAAAAAATGCGGCCATGAATGAAGTCGCATCACTAATGGAGAAGAAAAAAAATGCAAGGATTTTTGTATGCGAAAATGAAAAAATTATAGGTGTAATCTCTTTAATGGACATCATGGCAGGTGTTCTGATTATGAGAGCAAGAGGTGATCATGATTTTTGAAAAAATTCTGTCCCTTAGCAAGAAAGAACATAAAGTTACAGACAATATGAGGAAACATATTAAACTCCTCTGCAATGCGTGTAGTTTGTTCGGAACAGCTATAGAAAAAAACGACCGAAGTCTTATGCGGGATTTAATTGATATCGAACGTGAAAGTGATTCTATCCGGAGAGAAATTATCTCAAAAATACATGACGGCGCTTTTCTACCATATCTCAGACCAGACCTGTGTAGATTTGTTGAGATTGTCGATCATGTTTTTGATGTACTTGAAGACACAGCTCATTACTGCTTAGATGGAAAAATTCCCGAACAGATAAAAAGCGAATGTATTAGAATCGCATATTTAAATTCAAAGATTTGTGAAATGCTCTTAATAACATTCGAGGCAATGTTAAAAGGAGATGATCTTAGAGAAAAAACACTGGCTATCAGAATTTATGAAAAAAAGATTGATGATATTAAATTCAGTTTAATTAAGGACATTCATAAAATACCCATAAGCAATTTTTGGGAAGGAAAAATCTTGTCTGATTTTATATCAGGCATAACCACTATAAGTGATATCATTGAAGATGCTAGTGATTATCTTCAAATTATAAATGTGAGCATGAAATAATCCGCTCTTGATATGATTTGAGTGTAACCAAAATAGAACAAAGTTATTGATTTTCGGGGATGGTTCCCCGCTCTGTGATATATGCGAGATATTGGTGGAATGTGCAAAACGATTCGAACCTCCGGAAAATCC
>JABZFQ010000094.1 GCA_014237365.1 Desulfobacteraceae bacterium
GCCTCTAACTATAATATGATGTAACGCCCCAGGCGCATCTATTCTTGATCTGCGTGGCATATCTCTCTTATGACAGAAATTATCCGACTTGTCAATTTATCAAGGAACGTCCCGCAACCCTCTTGTTTGGATTCAAGAGCAAATTGCTGACTCCTCAAGATACTTTGCAAAGGAAGCTAGTTTTAACCCTATTGATCAGGAAAGATACTATTTCGTCGGTTTTCGGAAAGTCACGGAGCAAGATAAAAAGGAATTGTCTTTTGTAGATGATGATCCACCATGGTTAAAATAAGTGAAATTCATCCAACCATGCAAATGCACTTGACCCCAAAAGCTGAGCCGTTTCATAATCTCTTTGATATTAAGCAATTATTAGCCTTTTGCATAGGCTTTGTTGGCTTCTGGGCCAAGTGATTTGCGGTTATATATAGGCAGCATGATACATGATACAATGAGCAATAAACCTGAAAGCCCCTTAAAGAAGACCACTAAAGAGTGGGCGAGGAATTACTGGTTGATTACGCCCTGCAAAATGGGGTCAAGCCTACGGTTGACCCTTGATCAAAATTAATAAGGGTCAAAAGTAGACTTGACCCCTCTGACCGTTTGCTCTGTTTCTGGGCAACGAGCAGTTGGGAATAAGTCAAGGCGAATTAGGGCAAAAACTGAAAATTTCGCAACCCGCAGTCAGTTTATCGGTTAAACGCGGAGAGCAATTGGTTATACGCCACAATTACTCGTTAAAAGCTTAACAAGTAACTTATAAACTAATGTACGTCCCGAAAGCCGTCCCTGACCCCCGGATGATATCTTAAATGTGTTAACCTACAAATAACTTCTTTACTCCTCCCAGAATAGAAATCATTCCTATTAGAAATAATGGGACACTAATATAAAAAATCCATCTTCGCCTTATATTAATTTGCAACTTTTGCTCCGTAGAATGTTTGAGAAATTGATTTATCTTAGAAACAATATGCATTTTCCTTTTATAATTTGAACTACTATAGCAATTAATGTAAAACTCTGAAAGAGGAATTTTTTCCTGATCTGTTTGAATTATAATTAGGTTACCATCTTTTTCATCAGAACAGAGCTTAGCAGCGATGATCTTTGCAATAGGAATTGTCTGCTCATGTAATTGCAAAATCGCTTTTTGGTGGAGTTTACAAGTGCCAACACTGTGGTCACACGAAAAATCAATATATATCGGAACCATGTATGATAGAACAATAAAGACAGACAAAAATATTAATCCGATGGCGATTCTTACTAAACCTATCGCTGTTGGTGAATATTCGGGTTGTGGATGAGTACGTACTTTCATAGCTGATTCTCACATTTCCTAAAATTATCAGTTGATTTAATTCTGTTACTTTCAGTCGGATTGAGCGGTATGTTAAATTAATACAACATAATTTTTTAGTATCGTTCAAAAGGTACGGCCTGAGAATTTTTTGGTGATTTCCTTATTGCTCAAATACAAATGTTGTTCATGGCTATGGGCTAGCAGAAAAGTTCCCTGTGCGAGAATGGGCCCCAAAAAAGCTCGTCGGAGCACAGGGGGACTTTTCTGCGGTAAATCAGCAACATATAGCTTTTTAATGCTCGTATCACATAACAAATAGTCTTTTTATTTGATTGGATCACGGATTATTACCTTTATGACTGAAGACAAATAGAAGCCCTAAAAAAGAGAACGTAACTTAACCGTTTAGGGTGAATATTTTTTAAAGCCGTACCTTTTGAACGTTACCAATTTTTTTTAAAGTACTTGCCAGCCTTTACTATGACAAAGATACCAATCAAGAGGAATTGTACACTCCCTACTATTATAGACCAAAAACCCCTTGACCATGGAGAAGCAGTTAATTCAGAAGATAGCATGATAGTCTCAGGATACTTTGGATCATAAACAATTTTTACTGAATCTCCCTTTCTAAAGTTATGATCGTATATTTCATGTCTAAAATTATAAGCCTTTTCCCCTATTACATATTTGCAATATATTGCATTACTTTCCACAAAGCCAATCTTTGCCATTAATGGAATTCCATTTTCTTTCAAGTATCTATATTCCCAAAGTTTTTCCAGTTGCATTAGTATAGCTAAGGAGCTAATAAGGACAAATAGTATTCCTAATATTCTATAATTTTTTTGTTTATTTTTGTTTATAGTTTTTATTATCGTGGATTTCATAGTGATTGTCATAGCCTTTTCTTTTTTACATCCTTTTTCTTTTCTATATAAATATGAAATTCTTCAAAAGCAGAAAGCCGTCTGTAGGCTTTAAATTTATAATCCACTTCTGCCTCAAGGCAAAAATCAAGGTGGTATTCACCTGGGATATCCGGGAAAAATTCTACTAATGGCACATCACATTTAGTAGTGGAATTTCGTTTTTTTATCCAGGGTAAACCGCTAATTGTACTGGACTTAAAACAACCCAGATGTTGATATTTCGTAGCGTAATAAGGTCCGATATATTCCATCATAGAGCTGTTTTCTTTAAAGGTCTCCTTGTCTTTTGGATCTTTCAGACTTAGCTGATACCTATGAAAATTTTTTTCATTTACGCGGTATACCCAGGTAAGCAATTCATTATAACGCACCATTTCTGAATGCTTGAATTTTACCGCAATTATATACCAAGACAAAGGTTCTTCTACGACGAAGGACCCAGAGACTAAATTTTTGTTGTTTTTTTTAAAAGACTCAAATTCAGCTATTTTTATTCCAGTTAATCTAGCTTTAAAAGAAAACATTTTACCCCTTTCTCAAAGTTTATTTTCTTTTTGCCATTTCAAGTTTATTAGCCGAATCGCGGTGCTGACCGGCGCCGGGGGCCGTGCAAGCAAACGCAGTTTGATTGTGCGGTTCACGGTGTCCGGTCCAGCACCTTGTTCAGGCGCGTAGCGACGGGACAAGGTGCTGGACGCAGTCAGCACCGCGATTCACGGCGATGTTATGTTATTTCTAACAGGATATCACTCATTAATGGTTGATAAGCAGAAAGCAGGATAACATCGCATGATTCAAATTCCAGCCGATATTCACAGTGCGTACACCTCCTTTATTGAGCAAAGAGGTGTGAAGGCCGGACAGCATCGATATTATGTTAAGTGGCTATGTTATTATCTTGATTTTTGCCATAAATACAATATCAAACAGACGGCACAAGTGAGCCTTGCTGCCTTTACTGGAAAACTAAAAGAGAAAAAACAGGCTGAAAACCTTAGAAAGCAGGCACATCATGCGATCTCCCTTTTTTATGAAATGGGTCATCTTTCCGGCAGAAAGACCAAGAATGATACATCCTATGACAAGAGCGCCGCATATGGACGCACTGAGCCAGACATTTCTTTTTCTCATACTAAAAAAGTGTCGTTTAATCAAGCAGTTTTCTCTCGTCCTAAATTAATACCCCAGACCAGTAAACCAGCTTCTGGCACCAATATGGCGCCCAGGCAGAGCGGAGCTGACTGGACTGAGGTATTCAATGAGTTGAAAAATGCTATTAAGATGCGGCATTATTCTCCCAAGACCTTAAAAACATATTCAGGCTGGGTTCGAAAATTGCAGACCTACATTAAAAGCAAAGATTCGCGCCTTGTATCGGTTGATGATGTAAAGGCTTTTTTAACCTGGCTGGCTGTTGAACAGGATGTTTCTGCGTCTAGCCAGAATCAGGCCTTTAACGCGCTGTTATTTTTGTTCCGTAATATTTTTAAAAAAGAATTCGGCAAGGTTGATGGTATTGTTCGTGCTAAGAGGAAGCCATATATACCTGTCGTCTTATCCCGGGAAGAGGTCGATCTGGTTATTGGGTTTATGAAATATCCCCATAAACTTATTATCAGCCTTATGTATGGTTGCGGCCTTCGTATCTCCGAATGCCTTTCACTTCGTGTCCATAATTTTAATTTTTTAAATGTTTAAATGGGGTCAAATGTTTAAATGGGGTCAAGTCTACATTTGACCCTTGCTCAAAATTAATAAGGATCAAAAGTAGACTTGACCCCTCTGATTAACAGGATATGTGGTCAGTTTTAATCGTCGACATAAGCGACATGGACACCTTTTTCAAAATCGATATAAATCAATTGTATGCCAGGAAGATGTTTAGTGGGCTTGGTGTCACCATCTTGAGTTAGCACATTAGTGCGGACATGCGTTCGTTCTGTAGGATATGCCAAGATTGGCGAGATTAGATGCCCATCCGGCAAACCTGAAGGCGAAGCCGATGGCGGACAGGCTTCTGGAGTGATGCTCAGAGTAATCTGGTAGGAGGAATAGGCTACCCCCTCCCTACAGAACGGCTCGTACCGGCCAGGTAAGCCGCTCCTCGATTAGCGACTGAATGTTAATTCAAGAGATTGTTGCTTCTTTGTAAAATCATGTAGAAAGATCATTCCCTGCCTTCTAAACCATTGGAGGTTCATAACAAACCGTACCTCTTTACGCATTACCGATTGCCATCTGTTCATCTTGACCCAGACCCGACGTGCTTCGTAGGGTTTATAACCGACCAGTAACATCATTCTCTGGAATTTCCGTGGGTTCTTCCATTTCTTCAGTTGCATTGGTCTGAGACGACTGCGTATCCACCCGTCAAGATCCCTGAATAAATTACGGAACTCCTGAATACGAAAGTAACCAACCCAACCCCTTAAATATACCTTCAGTTCTTGGATGGCCTGGTACATGGACAATGGATTGTTCATGCGGGTTAATTCCCTGACCTTGGCCTTGAATTTAAGGCGGGCTTTATTGCTCACCCTGATCTTTTCTCGCAAGAGTTGGAATCCAAGAAAAGGAACATCCTTGACCAATGCCACCTGACTCTTCTCCTTATTTACAGGAAGATTCAGATTGTTCTCCAGGTGACCGGTAATTCCTTCCATTACCCGCTTTGCAACTCTTTCCGATTTTAACAAAATCAGAAAGTCGTCTGCCCAGCGACAGTACCGATGGCCTCTTTTCTCCAGTTCCTGGTCCAGTTCGTTCAATACAATATTGGACAACATAGGCGAGAGCGGAGACCCTTGAGGGCAACCCTTGGTCGTCTTCTCGAATTTCCCATCAACCATTATTCCGACTTTCAGCGCTCTTGCAACCAGCGTTACAAGCCGCTCATCCGCTATCTTCCTGCGAACAAGCTTTAAAATAAGGTTGTGGGGAATTTCATCGAAAAACTTAGCCAGATCGATCGATGCACACCATTCATAGCCCTCTTTAACAATCATTTGGACATGATAAATGGCCTGACGTTGGTTGTGGCCTCTGCGGAACCCATAGTTGGACTTCGTGAAGCCCGGGTCGAATATTTCTTGAAATACCAGGTTGACACTCTGGCTGACTACCCGATCCATCACTACAGGTATGCCTAACTTCCGCATCTTTGAATCGCCTTCTTTGGGTATCAAGGACCTTCGGGCAGGTTTGAAACGGTAAATTCCTGCTTTGAGCTTCTCGTGGATAAGCGTTAAAAGCTCATCCTTTCGTTGCCCAAACGCTTCCACCGGCTTGCGGGACGTTCCTTGATATGTTGATTACTTATTTTTCAATAGGCTTGCGGGACGTTCCTTGATATGTTGATTACTTATTTTTCAATAGTTTTAATTTGTTTTCTTTTGCAATTTTTTCACCGCGGGTTGCGGATTGGCTTGCTGTTGGCTGAGATATCTTTAAGCGTTTTGACAATTGTACCATACTCATGCCAAGTTCCCTTGATGCCCAGAAACATAATAAGCTTCTCGCCTGTACTTTATGGGGCTGTCTGCCTTAAGATAATACTTCAGATCTATTAATTCCTAACACTTTAGCAACACGATCAACAACTGTATAAAAATCGTGTCCCCCGGATTTTAATAAATATTTACGATCAAACTTATCCTGACATGCTTTTAATACAGTTTCAACAAAATCGCTGTCGCCTAAAATCCTCTCATCACCTTTCATATACGCTTTTATTTTTCTCAACCCTTTTAGGGCATCCCATCCCCCGGCGCTTCTTACAAGCCCTCCTCCGATTAAATCCGGCCTTTTTCCCACAGATATTCCCTTTTTAACATATTCCCTATA
>JABZFQ010000092.1 GCA_014237365.1 Desulfobacteraceae bacterium
AGTAGTTGAATCTGACAACTAGTATCAGAATCAGTTAAGACATTCAGAGGATAAATCAAGTTCTGTGAAGGTTAAGAGAGTTTTTTCTTTTGACCCGTTGCAGGTTAACTAAATGTTAGGTGATAGAAGGGTAATAAAGTGAAGCTTGAAGAAATTTATAAACATCCTTTTAAAAGCCTTATTCATATGGAACGTTATGTGAATAAGGGCTCACCGAGTGGTTTTACAAAAAAATATACTGTCTCAAAAAGATATGATCCGAGATCGGACTACAAATCATTTGAATTGCCTTTTTTTGCATTCCCTAAAAATGATTTGGTACTTTTTCGAGAGGAGCATACTGTTCTGTACCCTAAGATTTCTGAAAATGAAGATAATTTATTGTTTCCGTTGCATCCCGATATGATCCCCATGCTGTACGAACAATATAGTATCAAAGACTTTTCAGAACATAATATTGCTCAAAGATTAACAGTGTTTCCGACAGCAAATGGAAGAACCATATTACGGTTATCAGATAATAGAAATTACTACATTAAGCTTCATTATCATGGAATAATTGGCCGTATAAACAGAGCCTTACCCTTAAGCAAAGCAATTGCTGGTCCAGAAATAAGCCATGAAATTGAGACCGCAGTTGGCAATGATGATTTCCCTAATACCTTGGCTGTTCTACCGGAACGCCTCGCAATTATAAAAAAAACAAATAGCAAGCTCATCCCTGAGATTGGTGTCGTATTCAGGGACTTTGAACCCTTTCCGTTTGTGGAAAGAACCTATTTAGTCCCATTTTTTTCACTTTTTTCAAATGATGAGAAAAATACAAAGGATCCCTTTATCCTTTGTCAAATAGTAAATAATTATAGCAATCCGTTGGATGCCTTTGAAGATTTTATTAATATGATTTTAAGTGGATACCTATACTTGGTTTTCAATAGAGGTTATGTGCCAGAAATTAATGCACAAAACGCCATGTTAGAAATCACTGAAAATGGGCTTCCGATCAGGATGGTCTTAAGAGATCTGCAGGGTTGGGAAAAAGATTTAGATATAAGAGAGTGTAATTATTTATCTTGTGACTTTAAATCGGCACCATATAAGTGCATATGCAAAAAAGATGGTGAAAAATATTTCATCAGGCACAGTTTTAGTTATGATTTTAAGTTAGGACAATACATATTATCAGAAATTGTTGATGTATTCTTTAATTTTTTTAATGTGAAAATAGAAAAACTTGAGGGAATAATTAAGGATATCTTTCACAAGATAAGTGATGGTAAGGATTCTGACTATTTTTTTCCACGCGATAAATGGTACTGTCATGAAGATATACTGCTTACCGAAAAAAGGCCATATGTAGAGAAAAGTAATCCAAAATACAGGAGGTCATAATGGAAATTATTAAGCCGATGTCATTAGTAAAAGGTGATAACATTGGAATATTTAGTCCTTCAGAACCGTTGACAGAAGATAGAAGGGATCAATTAAAGAAGGGAATTGCTCTTTTCGAGTCAAGGGGATATAGAGTTAAGTTATCAGAATATCTATTTGAGTCTGATTATTATATGGCTGGGTCAGCTGAAAAAAGAGCGAGTGATTTTAACGCGCTTCTTGAAGCCCCTGAAGTAAAAGTACTCTGGACATCGTGGGGGGGTAAAAGTGCAAACCAGATTCTTGATTTGATAAATTGGGATTCATTAAAGAAGACCCCTAAAATTATCATAGGGTTTAGCGACACTACTAATATTATTAACGCGTCCTATGCAATAACTAAAGTCGTAAGTTTTCATGGACCCCACGTCGCTGGGAAAATTGCAGAATGCTCGAATAGCACCATTGAGCTTGGCTTTAATGCATTTACCAAGGGCGAGGTGGTAACCCCTGCCGACATGGAAGCTCCAGTGATAATCAGATCAGGAAGTTGTGAAGGTAGATTAGTTGGAGGGAATCTTAAATCTTTTATTTTGTCAAATCTCGGAACCAAGTATGAACCCGAACTAAAACAATCAATCTTTTTTTGGGAAACCGGTTCAGGGAGTCCGCAAGAAATTGATCAATATCTTACTTATTTGAAATTGTGCGGTGTTTTTGACAAGATTTCAGGAATGTTAGTAGGTGATCTTTCAAATTGTAAAGATTCTCGCGACTGGGGTGGACGTTCTATGCATGAAGTAATTTTAGATGTCACCAAAGAACATAATTTTCCAATTTTTCATATTCCAGCATTTGGACACGGAAAAGTTCCGAACATGGTGCTGCCAATTGGTTGTAAGGCTAGAATAAATACAGACACTTTTTCCTTTGAATTGCTTGAGCCTTGTGTAGAGGTATGAATTCAAAATGAAGGAATCTCTAAAATCAGTACCAATTATCTTTTATGATCTTATAGTCTATTATGGGTCCAGCTTTTTCCTTATTAGTGCGATTTGCGTAGCCTTTATTGGTTATCAGAATTGTGCCCAATTTATTACCACATTATCAACAAGTGGCGTTACAATAGGAATAATTTTGTTAATATCCTTTTGTTATGTTTATGGCCAATTAGCAAGTGCTTTATCTGCGATAATCATCAAAAAGCCAATAAGTTATATTATACGCCGCCTCAAACCGGAAAGCGAAAATGATTATTTCTTCAATTATTTTGAGAATTGCAATGATTTTCCAGTCCTTGAGTATACCGGGAAATCAGTTAAAAAAAATTATTGGACCATTATATATTTTATTAAGCTTGTTTATCCTTCCGTAGCAGACGACTTATTAAAAAGATACGCTCGGTGCAAACTGTCACGGGTCAACGCTCTCAACTATTTCTTTCTATCCGTACTATCCTTGTCTTTTCATTTTTTAAAAAAGTATAATTATATTCCAAACATCATTCCTTATCATATGTCTTTTCTTTTATGGGCATTTCTCTTTCTCATAATAAGCCTGACCTTTTGCTGGGAGTTTTATCAAAGACAAAGTTGGTTCGGAGATATTCTTGTAAAAATATTTGCTGCTGTAACTAAAAGACTTGAGATGTCAGATAAAATGATACCTCCAATAAAAATCACCTAACAATGGGCTGAACTCTGACCCAAAAAGCATGGCGACTTTTCCTTCCGCCCATGTTTTTGGTAAAACGTGCCGCAAGCCACGTCATCGTTGCTTTTTGGGCAGGTTAGCCCAGCACGAACCGCGCAGTTAAAATTCAGGTTAGGTAACATTTGATTTTTTTTATTTTTTAACCTGTTTTAATTAGCCCATCAAGCTTTTTTATGTCAATAGCATTTCAAGATGTACGGTTTTC
>JABZFQ010000142.1 GCA_014237365.1 Desulfobacteraceae bacterium
GATTTTGACCTCCGACAACTGGAAATATTCTGCAAGGTGGTCGAGCATAAAAGTTTTTCAAAAGCTGCTTCTGCTGTTTTTCTTGCACAGGCTTCAGTCAGTGAAAGAATATCAAATCTTGAAAAAATGATCGGAGCAAAACTTCTTGACCGTTTAGGCAGAGAAGTCGTTCCAACCAGGGCTGGAAAACTTCTTCATAAGCATGCACAACTTCTGATTGATATGAAAAGAACGGCATGTCTCGAAATGGAAGACTTTATAGGAGTAAAGCAAGGAGAAATCCATATCGGCGGCAGTACAATTCCAGGCGAATATATACTTCCGAAATACATTGAACAATTCAACAAAAAATTCCCCGATATATCTGTTATCCTTACCATTGCTGATACCAGTAAGATTGAAGACGGGGTTTCCATTGGCTCTCTTGAGCTGGGTATCGTTGGTTCCAAAAACACAAAAAAAAATCTAACCTATTATGAATTATGGGATGATGAACTGGTAGTGGCAGTTCCGGCCGGCCACAGTCTGGCAAAGAAACAAAAGATCACGGTTGAGGAACTTTCTAAAGAGCCTTTTATATTAAGGGAAAAAGGTTCAGGTACTTTAAAAATTATGGAAAATTATCTCCAAAAGCATGAATCAGCATCCATAGAATCACTAAATATCGTGGCTCGACTTGGCTCTTCCACCGCTGTAAAAGAAGGTATAAAAGCAGGCCTCGGTATATCCATCCTGTCTTCCAGGGCACTTGGAACTGAGCTTGAAACAGGCATTCTCAAGGCATTAAAAGTAAAAGGGCTTGAGATGAAGCGAAAATTTTATCTGATGAAAGATAAAAAAAGAACGGCCTCCCCTCTGTGCCTGACCATTTTTGATTTTCTGCTAACAACCTCCACTAAAAAATTATAACCAACCTTTCCTATCACCAACCCAAAATATATTGGTTTTTCCGATTTGACAAATAGGTTTTTTCTTGTATAGTTTTTATTAACAGATTCTATGGGGGTAAAGGTGCTGGGCGCCCCACGGGCTTCAAACCCGCTGGCCCGGTCTGCAAAACCGGGAGGAGGTTCGATTCCCCTTTAACGAAGAATACAGGAGAAAATTACATGAGCGAAAATTATAAAGAAATGTGGAAAAACCTGGGACTTGATCTTGATCAACATGATGCCTTGCTGAAAGTCCTTGGGAAAGGTTACCAGGATATCTATCTGGCACAGAAGGATCGGCCCGAAGGCATGGGATACTTTGATTTTGTGATGAGCGAAGTGCATGGGCTGCGTATTAAGGAATTGATGGACGAAAAGGTAGCCGGTCGAAAGGTAATCGGGTCATTCTGTGTTTTTGTGCCGGAAGAAATCGTGCAGGTTGCAGATGCAACACTTGTAGGCCTCTGCACGGGCGCAGATTTTGCTATCGAAGAGGTAGAGAAGCTTCTTCCGAGAAATACCTGCTCTCTTATCAAATCGGCATTTGGATTTAAGCTGGGAAAGGTTTGTCCGTATATCGAATCCGCGGACATGATCGTGGGGGAAAACACCTGTGACGGAAAAAAGAAATCTTACGAAATTTTAAAGAATCTTGTTTCTAACCTCTATGTCATGGATTTACCGCAGGTAAAATCAGCAGAAGGAAGGGCTCTTTTGAAGGCTGAGTATGTTCGCTTCAAGGAGGCCGTTGAAGAACTTACCGGCATTACTATTGATGCGGAAAGGCTCAAAAAGGGGATTGAGATCGTCAATAATAAACGAAAAGCAATTTACAGGCTGTCAAGTTTACGTAAGGTCGATCCTGCCCCTATTTCCGGCCTGGATGCCCTGCTGGCCAATCAGGTCTTTTTCTATGACAACCCGGCGCGCTTCACCGAATCGGCAAACAAGATCTGCGATGAACTGGAAAAACGGATCGAAAACGGTGAAGGTGTTTTCCCAAAGAAAACCCCGAGGCTCCTTCTGTCGGGATGCCCCATGGCCGTTCCAAACTGGAAACTTCCCCGGATTACAGAAACGTCCGGCGCTGTTATTGTGGGAGAGGAATCGTGTGTTGGCGAACGGGGCACACGTAATTTGACCGATGATAGTGGCACAACGGTTGATAAACTCATGGAAGCTATCATAGACCGGTACTTTCAGGTTGACTGCGCCATCTTCACGCCCAACCCTGATCGCCTTGACCACATTATTGAAATGGCTAAGACCTACAAAGCAGATGGTGTAATTCACTACGGCCTGCAGTTTTGCCAGCCGTATCTTATGGAAGCGATGCCTGTGGAAAAGGCCCTTGAGGCGAAAAATATCCCCACCCTTCGGATTGACACCGATTACAGCATGGAAGATGTAGGTCAACTCAAAACAAGGGTTGAGGCGTTTGTGGAGTTGCTTAAATAGTCAAAGGATAGAGGAAGCTATATGAGATATGCGGGCATAGACATCGGTTCGCGCAGTATTGAACTGGTGGTGTTGGAGGATGAAAAAATCATCAAAAGCAAGCAGGCGGATTCCGGCTTTGACCCGTTGACTCGGGCTAAAGAGCTGCTTGAGGGCGTGGAACATGACCATATCATGGCCACGGGTTATGGCAGGCATCTCTTTGAACTTTCTTTCGAAACGCCGACGGTTACGGAAATCAAGGCTTATGCTGTGGGCGCAAATGCCCTTTTCCCTGCTGTTAGGACGATACTGGATATCGGCGGACAGGACAGCAAAGCAATAGCCCTTAATGAAAATGGAAAAGTAATAAAGTTTGAGATGAACGACCGTTGTGCTGCTGGAACAGGCAAGTTTCTCGAAATCATGGCGCATGCTCTGGGCTTTGGGCTGGATGAATTTGGAGTGGAGGCGCTCAAAGCGACAAAAGATCTTCATATTAACAGCATGTGTACTGTGTTTGCTGAATCGGAAGTCACTTCGCTTGTGGCAAAAGGAGAAGATCGGCGCAAAATCGCACTTGGGCTTCACAGTTCTGTTGTGCGGCGTGCAATTGGCATGCTGAAAAGAGTATCTCATGACGGCAATATTCTCTTTGCCGGTGGTGTAGCCAAAAATTCCTGCATGTGCAGCTTGCTGGAAGATGCGCTTGAACAAAAGATAACTGTTCCCCAAAATCCGCAAATGGTGGGGGCTTTAGGCGCAGCCATTCTGGCTGGTGAAATAAAATAATGGAAATCAGTTAGATGCCGTTTAAGGGAAAAAGTTATGCCGGCCTTTGATTTTTTGTTGAGAGAACAGTTTTTGAACAAACCGGAATGTGTAGTTAATTTTCCGGAGTGGCTCCTGCCTTCACAAGAGATTCAAAAATACAGGGCAATGTCCGGGCTGCTGGCAGTTGTGGAAATAGCAGGACGCGACAGCATTGCTGCTGCCATAAAAAGTGTGAAGAAAAAAGGTTTCACAGATTTGCTTCCCACTTATGTCTATACAGGAACGGAGCACGGACATTGGTCGGCTGTAGAGGAGGCTGTAAATCGGCTGTCAAGATGTTTACCCAATGTTCGTGTGCATAACCTTATTGTGCTTGGATCTCCTGGTTTTTGGCAGGCGCTGAACGGACGTTTTATAAGTGAACTGATATCGAGATACGGATTTTATACGCCATGTCTTGGCTGTCATATCTATCTCCACAGCGTACGCATTCCCCTTGCCATTATCATGGGCAATGCGCCGATTATATCAGGAGAACGGGAGCGGCATGACGACGCTGTTAAAATCAACCAGATTTCCGAAGCATTGAACTTTTACCAAAACCTGGCAGATAATTTTGGAGTTCGTTTACTTCTTCCGCTTCGTAATGTTGCAGAAGGCAAATACATTGAAGATATCCTTGAATTCGCGTGGAAGCAAGGAAAAGAGCAAATGGGATGCGTTTTATCGGGAAACTACCGAAGATTGGACAGCTCAATAAACATAACCGCACACCAGGTTCAACGATATCTGGAAGAATTCGCATGGCCGTGTACTACAAAGATCATCGAGAGCTATGTAGCAAATCGTATTCCGAAACACCTGGAAATAGCTGCCCGTATCCTGGGTTGCTGATATTCACCGCAACAAGGAGTGCCAATATCCAATGTCACTATTAACTAAGAACGTTGCTGTAGCACAAAATAGTCAAAGGCCCGTAAAGCCGAAGCTGGCAATGTGCAACTTTTTTTCAGGTATAAACAAACTTCGACAATTTGCCATTGAGAATGGTTTTTCGGGCATTGACTGGTCTTTTGACGTAAGCACACTACCTGGCGCACCTGCCGAAGAATCAAAGTGGGTGAGGGATCTGTCAGTTTTTGAACCCCTTGAGGTTCGCTATCACTGTCCTTTTCACCAGCAGGACCTGGGGCATGAGGATCCTGCTCAGGCAAAGGCAGCACAAGTGCTTTTCCGCAGAGTAATACGTCTTGTAGCCAGGGCAAAAGGAAAATATCTCACGATTCACATTGGCCTTGGCCATGATTCAACAGAACCACTTTCATGGAAGGCAACCATTGATAATCTGGAACAGCTGGTTCAATACGGTACGAGCCATGGCGTGAGGATCTGCCTTGAAAATCTGGTCTGGGGATGGACCAGCAAGCCGAACCTCTTTGAAAAACTGATTCGCGAAAGCGGAGCCGCAGTTACCTTTGATATAGGCCATGCCCATGCATGCGAATCGGTACAAAACCAGTACTATGCTGTTGAAGATTTTGTCACTCCCCATTTTGATCGCACTTTCAACGCCCACATTTACCATACAGAGATTTCAGGAGTTGGGCACATCCCGCCCTCCCGGCTGGAGGATATTAAAGACCGTCTCACTATCCTGGAAAATATTAGCTGCATGTGGTGGGTCTTAGAGTTAAGGGAAATTGACGGATTATTGCAAACCAAGAAGGTTATAGACGAATATCTGGAAAAAACTAATGAAAATCATTCTTGTTCTTCTGGACGGTCTTGGTGATCGGTCCTATGAAATCTTGAATTATCGTACTCCTCTTGAAGCTGCGGTTACCCCGAATCTGGATCGATTGGCATGCCTGGGAAGCAACGGACTTTTCCATCCAGCTTTGCCAGGCCAGTGCCTGCCCAGTGAGTTGGCCCACTACCTGCTTTTTGGCTATGGTCCGGAAAATTTTCCCGGCAGGGGGCTTCTTGAGGCTGTGGGTGATGGCGTGACATTCGTTGATGAAGATGTACTTTGCCTGGCTCACTTTGCAGAAGTAAGCTGGCAGGATGGGGAGCCAATCCTCATTAATGGACGTGATGATATTAAAGGTGACGCGCAAGAGATAGGGCGGATGTTCGAAGCTGTTTCGCCGCATGAATCATCCGGCATTGGTTTTAGACTCCATCAGACCAGGCGTAACGATGCTATTCTCATACTCAGTGGAGGCGCATCACCCTATGTATCTGATTCCGACCCTATGATTACCGGCAGGACAATAGGTCAAATTTGTCCTCTTTCAAATAATCCTGAGCCGGAGAAAGCCGAAAGAACCGCCAAAGCGTTGAATGAGTATTTGACATACAGCTACGGAGTATTGACCGGCCATAAGATTAACCATGGCCTTCGAGAGAGAAATCTTGCCGCTGCCAACTTTCTTGTCACACAACGCTGCGGCCGCCGGATTGTTCAGGAGCTTTTTAGCCAGCGTTGGGGACTCACAGGCATGCTTATAGCTTCCGGTTCAATTTACTGTGGTCTTGCCCATGAATTGGGCATGAACTTTATCCGAGTTAAGGACAGCCCTGATGCAGGTAAAGATTTGAGAGAAAGGATAAACATTGCCCTGGCCGACTACAATCATGATTTTATCCACGTCCATACCAAGATACCGGATGAGGCTGCGCATACCGGCGGCCCCGAGCAAAAAGCAGAAATGATAACTGCACTGGATTGCGGACTTGATAAACTGGTTAAGGCAGTAGAAACAAGAGATGACCTGTTGGTCGTAGTGACTGCCGATCATTCCACTCCAAGCGAATCCTCCCTGATTCATTCAGGTGAGCCTGTACCGCTTATAATAGCTGGCCGGTCTGTGCGACACGACAGGGTCTGCTTTTTTGACGAGGTGAGTGCGGCAGCCGGATGTCTGGAACTATTGCGAGGGCGGGAGTTGATGCTCACGATTCTCAATTGCGCTGACCGGTCTGTGCTAATGGGGCATCGCATGGGAAAGACTGAAAGGCCTTATGTTTCATACGCATACGAGCCCTTCAAGCTGACACGTTAAAAAGTAATGCGTCACTGTATGGACTGCAGGAGTCGGATATTTAACGAATTTTTTAATAATTCAGGAAAATTTATGAAAGGAGAAGTTAAATGGGACGATTGAAAAATATTTTTACAACGCGTTGGGGAATTATCGGTGTAGGAGGGCTTATCGGTGTTCTTGCCGCCCTTTTACAGAAGTTGGGAAATCCCGGAAACATGGGTATCTGTGTGGCCTGCTTTGAGAGGGACATCGCAGGAGCAATCGGGATTCATCGGGCAGCCGTGGTCCAGTACATGCGGCCGGAAATTATCGGGTTTGTCATGGGCTCTTTGGTCGCTGCATATATTTTTAAAGAATTTCGGCCAAGAACAGGGTCAGCTCCCATTGTCAGGTTTGTTTTAGGCGTTTTTGCCATGATCGGGTCTCTTGTTTTCCTGGGATGTCCATGGCGGGCAATGCTGCGCTTAGCTGCTGGAGACGGGAATGCAATTTTTGCATTGCTCGGACTCATAGGCGGTATCTGGATAGGCACTCTTTTTCTAAAAAGCGGATATAACCTGGGGCGTGTTCAGAAGACATACGTCTCGGCAGGATGGTTATTGCCTTTGACCATGCTCGGTTTTTTAGTGCTGATGCTGATTTTTCCACATATCGAAGGACAGGGCAAAAGCGGGGTGCTGTTTTACAGTCTAAAAGGTCCCGGCGCTATGCATGCTTCCCTGATCATTTCTCTTGCCGTAGGTCTTGCAATAGGATTTATCGCCCAGCGAAGCCGCTTTTGTACGATGGGCGCGTTCCGCGACCTGATCTTGTTTCGTCAGGTTCATCTCTTATCAGGCGTCATTGCGCTTGTGATAACAGCATTTATCGTAAATCTGATCGTTGGGCAGTTCCATCCAGGCTTTGCCAGTCAGCCGGTGGCCCATACCATGCAAATCTGGAACTTTGGCGGGATGGTTCTGTCAGGGCTTGCTTTTTCCCTGGCCGGAGGATGTCCGGGGCGGCAGCTTTTTCTGGCAGGTGAAGGTGACGGGGACGCTGCGATCTTTGTGCTGGGTATGATTGTCGGGGCTGGCTTCGCCCATAATTTCGGCCTGGCCAGTTCGCCAAAAGGGGTGGGGCCTCACGGTATTGCGGCGGTTATTATTGGTCTTACAGTCTGTCTGTTTATCGGTTTTACGATGAGAAAAAGAATAAGCTAAGGAGGTAAAGTTATGAGTATAATTGTTGATGCCGGAGGACTCTCCTGTCCTCAACCGGTCTTGATGACTTTAAATAAAATCAAGGAGATTAAAAAGGGCGAAATCATAGTAAAGGTTGATACAGACACATCAAAAGAAAATGTGAGCAGGGCGGCAAAAAGCCAGGGCTGGGAAATTGCTGATGTTCAGGAAAATGAAGGAGGATATCAGCTTACCATTAAAAAGGAATAAGAAATGTCATTTTTTGAATTTTTAAAACCAAAAAAAAAATCACAAGGGTCTGATCAGGACAGGGGTATACTGGTATTTGAACATACCAGCGAGGTGATCCGTGCGGAGAACGTTCTTAAGGCATCAGGATGGAAAATCCGGGTTATGGGGCCGCCACCAGAGATTCAAAGCGGCTGCGACCTGGTAATCGAGTTTCCGCTTATAGAAGAGCTGAACATTGTGCGAACTCTCCAAAAAGTCGGAGCTTCGCCTTTGGAAATAGTCCCGGTCAGCAGCCCCCTGCTACAGCCTGTGGATCTTTTTCAGATTAAGGACTTTGACCAATACCTGATGGTTCGCGCTGCTAATATGAAATTAACTGTTGAGAAAAAGACCCTGAATATCGTAAACATATCAGGTGGCGGTTGTCCGGATGTCCCTTATCTGGCGCAGGAAATGGTTGGCAAATCGCTCTCCGAAGCGCCAAGTCCCAAGGAAATCGGTCATACTCTCTGCGGATATGCGCTGCAACTGGCTTATGAGGAGATGACACGCCGATGCTTGCCATAGTGGGAACCGTTCCTGATCAAAAGTTTCCCCTAACAACAGGGAAAGTCTGTCTAAAAGACGATGAAATCTGCATCAAGGGAAAGCGGGTCCATGTTAACCGCGGAACTCCGGCCCTGCTGGCAGCGGCTGTCAAAACGGGAGAAATGCTGGGGCAATCGGAATTTTTTGGATATCTGGTTGGAGACATTGGCCTGGGAGAGGGCAGCCGAAATCTTTATGAATATCTTACTAAGAATCTTGGTCAATCTAAATATTCTACCATCACATTTCATTATCTTCAACCGGATGTAGACTGGCACAACCGTGTTTTATTTGCTATAAAAGAAACGGTAAAACAGACTATCCTGATTGCAGATGCCGGATTTATGTATGCAGCCAAGATGAGCGGTCAGGCCGCTTCATATGATCTGTTTACTCCGGATATTGGGGAACTTGCTTTTCTGGCCGATGAAACTGCACCTCATCCATTTTACACACGGGGCTTTATTCTTCAGGATGAAAAGCGTGTGCCGGATCTGATTAAACGTGCATATGTACATAAAAATGCTTCGCGCTTTCTCCTTGTTAAGGGGAAAAAGGATTACCTGGCTGACAGGGATGGGATTAAAACAATGGTCGACAGCCCTGCCTGTGAGGCTATGGAGGCTATGGGCGGCACAGGGGATACACTTACCGGCATTGCAGCAGCCTTGATTGAATCAGGAATGGAAATCAGCAAAGCTGCGATTGTTGCTACAAGGGCAAATCGATTAGCCGGATATTATGCTCAGCCAACGCCGGCAACCCAGGTGATAGAGATTATACACCACATACCCGGAGCACTGGAGGAAATTCTGCAGGAGAAGGTAACCGGTAAGGCAACCACAAAATGAAGTTTACCTTTGTTTGTCCTGAGCATAACAAGATTTTTGAAAGTGATCGGTTCAGGATCATCGATGATCGAGGAGTCTTGATAGATGGCTCCGGCAATAAAACCTGGAATGCAAAGGTTGAACTTTTATCTCCATGTCCATTTTGCGGGAAGAAGCATATTTTTGATGTAAATGAACTTGTATGTCCGTTTACGTAGAGTCTGAGGTATTACCTGTTCTAAAAGGCTATGAAAAGGATGGGCTTCATATCATGGTGTGCGGGACATGCCTGACCCATTTTGATTTGCTGGATAAAAAACAGGTGGGAGAAACAGCCAATATGCTTGATATTGTGACAGCCATGCAACTGGCCGACAAAGTGATTAATATATAGGATGCGCTTATCATGATCGAAATAGATATACCGGGTTTTGGCAGATTGCGGCTTGAGCGCCTGATTTTGGATTATAACGGCACGATAGCTGTTGACGGCCAACCAGTTCAGGGGGTGAAAGAACGATTAATAGCCCTTGCGCGGCACGTCGAAATTCATGTATTGACAGCGGATACTTTTGGAGGGGTCGAGAAAAAACTCTCAGATATTCCATGCAAGATACATGTCTTACCGATTGAGGCTCAGGATAAAGGCAAAATGGAATACGTAGATAGACTGGGCTCCGGCGGAACAGTATGCATTGGAAACGGCCGCAACGATGTTATGATGCTAAAAAAGGCGGCTCTTGGTATAGCGGTTGTGCAGGATGAAGGCGCGGCCGCCTCTGCTGTTTTGTCTGCAGACGTTGTGGTAACCGATATATTGTTTGCGCTTGACCTCATCAGCAACCAAATGCGTCTAACTGCGACGTTGCGCTCATAGAGACCTTTGAAACTCTCAAGCATAAAAGGGAATAAAAAATGGTAGAACAGAAAGCAAAGAAACTTCGCCTTACCGAGACAGTTGCAGGATCGGGCTGAGCCTCGAAATTACCTCCAGGGGACCTGGAGAGGGCGCTTTGCGGGATGGAATTTCCGACTGATCCAAATCTTATCGTAGGTATGGATAGTATGGACGACGCAGGAGTTTATAAAATCACGGATGATATTGCCATTATCCAGACCGTGGATTTTTTCACACCGATTGTAGATGATCCGTATCGGTTTGGACAGATAGCCGCCGCCAATGCCTTAAGCGATGTTTATGCCATGGGAGGAGTTCCCAAAACGGCCATGAATCTAGTTGCATTTCCGATAAAAGAGATGGATATTTCCATCCTCCGTAAAATCATACAGGGCGGCCTGGACAAAATGAAGGAGGCGGATGTAGTTCTCGTAGGAGGACACAGCGTGGAGGACAAAGAGTTAAAATACGGTTTGTCCGTCACCGGTTTCATCCATCCTGATCGTATCCTCACAAAGAGAAATCTTAAGGTTGGAGATCGTCTGATACTGACAAAGCCCATTGGCACCGGTATTATTAACACAGCCATTAAAGGGGGGCTTGCTTCCAGGGAAGTCATAAAATTTGTTACACATCTTATGGCTACACTTAACAGGGATGCAGCTCAAGTAATCGAAGGCTTTCCTGTTCACGCCTGCACCGATATTACCGGTTTTGGCCTGATAGGTCATGTTGCGGAGATGGTTGTCGATTCCGATTTTGGAATCGGTCTATGGTCTGAAAAAATACCGATAATTCCTGAAGCCGTTGATTATGCGGCAATGGGGCTTGTGCCTGCCGGAGCCTATAAGAACAGGGAGTTCCGTGAGTGTATGGTCGATATTTCTCCTTCTGTGAAACAGACTGTTCTGGATATTCTATACGATCCCCAAACATCCGGAGGGCTGCTGATATCTGTTGACAGCAAAAACGCAGACAATCTTCTCATCAGACTAAAAAATAAAGGTATGGACGCAGCTATTATAGGAGAAGTATTCCCTGAACCAAAGGGAAGAATTGTTGTTAACTAAAGCTGTAACCTTGAACCTTGAACCCTAAACTCTGAACCCTAAACCCTAAACATACATATGTTTTTAATAATCGGCATTTCTCCAAAAACAATAACCATAGATAATAATCCAAGGATATGTCCTGTTTGCGGACTCGCCCAAGCATATCATAAAAGAGTGGATCACTATTTTAACCTGTTTTTTGTTCCTTTATTCAGGGTCAAAAAAGGCGAACCTTTTATCATGTGCGAAAGGTGTGAAAAAAATGTAAGTGATTATGGAAAAGACTATAATTTCTGGTCAGGCAGACAGGATATTAAGTGCAAACACTGCGGAAAAACTTTAAATAAAGATTTCAAATACTGCCCTTTTTGCGGCAAACATATTAAGAGCCTATTTCAGTAGGCGACTAAGCGCGACCCAAAAGGCATGTTGGAAGGGCACGAACCCTGTGTACATGGCCTACTGAAATAGGCTCTAAGTAATTACTCAGGTTCAAGGTTCCAAGGTTCACCGTTCAAGGTTAGAAAGCGATGAAGAAATCAAGACAACCAACCGTGAATCCTGAGCCATAAACCGTGAACCGTAAACCGTTACGAATTATGAACAAATCCATTGTTGACAGTTTCGAACGCCATGTAGTCCTGGTGACCCCGGAAGTACATTGGAACACAGGCAACATAGGCCGCACATGCCTTGGAGCAAACGCATTTCTTCATCTTATCAAGCCGCTGGGATTCTCTCTTGAAAGCAAACAGGTTAAAAGAGCTGGTTTAGATTATTGGCCCAGAGTAAAACTTTATGTATGGGATAATTTTACAGACTTTAAGAATAAGATAAAACCTCTTAAAGAAGAAGTTGTTTTGTTTACAAAGAGCGGGGATAGACCATTCTGGTCAATGCCATCACCTGAAAGGCTTTTTCTTGTCTTCGGTTCTGAAACAAAAGGACTACCCCGATCAATCCTGTCCATGTATAAAGACGCCACCTACCATATCCCCATATCAGACGAAATAAGGTCTCTGAACCTTTCCACTGCGGCAGGAATAGTGCTGTATGAAAGTCTTCGCATTAAGGCGGTTCAGATTTCGATAACCCCTGCCCCCGAACCCTGAACAGTTACCGAGTTTAGTTCTTGTCTTCTGAAAGCCTTTTTTGTATAAAACCTAAATCAGTGTTTGTCCAAAAAGTATTTTTTTCAATACTGGCAATAGTTTCAGCTTATTTGTAAAAAAGCTAACTGCTAAAAATCTTCGATTTGAGAATAGCATCTAACTGACTATAATTTGCAGGTGTGGAATCGGCCCATGCTGAAAACAATGAATCAGGAATTAAACGTTGTTGTTATGCCAACTGGTTACCTGCAGTTGGAATGGACAGATGTGCAAAATGACATAAGCAAAAGCAGCAGGGTGTTACAAAAAGAGATATACAAACGTTTTTCAGCGGACACCGATTCATGGCTCTTGTTCCTGGGGTTTTGTGATCATCGAGTACAGCTTTCCCCCTCTCTTGAATACTGGCGGAATTTTACAGGGGTTTTTGCCAAAAGATTAAGCCAGACACCTGATCTGGAAATACTGCGCCATAAAGCAAAGGTTTTGATAGAACAAGATGATTTAAGGATGCACTTAGATCGAGTACCGATGATGATCGGTTCGGAATACTTGAGCACGGAATTGCTTGAAGATATATGGGAAAGATTAAATCACGCATTTATCCTTGCGATCAAATCCTATGACGGAACAGTTGAAAATTTTATCAGGGCATACAGCCCCAATGTGCATCTTGTAGGAAGGGTTTTTTTTCATCTTGTGGAAAACAAAAACGATGATTATCCATTTGCTTTTATGGCAACCTATTCCACCGGGCTAAACAAGCAGGGACGTTCCAAACACCTCCCGCTTAAATACGCGTTGCAGGAATATGAAAATGATGAACTCCTGGAACTTCTTACAACAGTGCATCTATCCGCAAGAAAGAGTCCTCTGGTTACAGATCTTCTTGAGACAGGAGAGCTCTTTCATCCTATTATATGGACAGCAAAAGATGCATTTTCTTTTCTAAAAGAAATCCCCGTTTATGAAGAATCGGGCATTTTGTGCAGAATTCCAAACTGGTGGAAAGGGAACAAGTCAAGCCTGAGACTGAATCTTAGCGTTGGCGATTCCAGGCCATCTTTTGTTGGTATGGATGCAATCCTGAATTTCAATGCACAGTTATTTTTAGGGGACACACAGATTTCAGAAAAGGAGGCAAGACAATTACTGGATGAAGCAGAAGGGCTCGCCTTCATAAAAAACAAATGGGTGGCAGTGGATCAGGAAAAACTTAAGCAGACCCTGGATGCCTATGAAAAAGCAAAAACGATGATGCATGATGATGGATTGAGTCTGAGGGATGCCCTCAGAATGCAGCTTATGCCTAAAAAGTTTCTGGGCATTGACGTGCAGGAAATAGATCACGATATTTCAAACGGAAAATGGTTGGAATCAATCACCAGAAAGCTGCGCGATCCTGCTCTAATCACTTCGGTAATTCCCGGCAAAGGATTTAAGGCAAAGCTGAGAAAATATCAAAAAGGAGGATTAAACTGGCTCTATTTTCTACATTCACTACAGTTCGGAGCCTGCCTGGCAGATGATATGGGTCTTGGCAAGACCGTTCAGGTGCTCGCGTTTTTAAATAAAATAAAAAACGATGTTAAAACATCAGGAAAACCTGATAAGGCCAGTCTTTTAATAGTTCCAGCCTCTCTTATTTCTAACTGGGACAATGAGATTAAGCGATTTTCCCCTGAAATTAAATTCCATATTGCGCATTCAGGAGCGGGCCTGAAGAAAGATAACGCTCCAAAGGACAAGAAATCATTAGATACATTCGATCTTGTTATAACGACATATGCCTTGATTCAAAGGTATGAATGGCTACAATCCTATTCCTGGAACTACATTATCCTGGATGAAGCGCAGGCCATTAAAAATCCTGGGACAAAACAGGCCAGAGTGATAAAGAATCTCACCTCTTGCAACAGGATCGTAATGACAGGGACTCCTATTGAAAACCGGCTGACAGACCTCTGGTCATTATTTGATTTTTTAAATCCAGGCTTGCTCGGCAATGCCAGGGAGTTCAAGCAATTTTCAAAAAGCCTGAAAGATGACCATTCCGGCTATTCAAGATTGCGCAAACTCATCAGCCCATATATTTTAAGGCGTTTAAAGTCAGACAAATCAGTTATTTCCGATTTACCTGAAAAGGTTGAAATGAAAACATATGCCTCTTTAAGTAAAAAACAGGTTTTGTTATATAAAAATATAGTTGAAGAAATAAAGCAAATGATTGCCGAAACAGAGGGTATCCAGAGAAAGGGACTGATTCTTTCTTCGCTTATGAAGTTCAAGCAGATCTGCAATCATCCGGACCAATATCTTGGAACCGGAGGATTTGAAGAAAAAGAGAGCGGTAAATTCTTAAGACTTCGTGAAATTTGCGAAACAATATATGACAAAAGAGAAAAAGTCCTGATTTTTACCCAGTTCAAGGAAATGACAGAGCCGCTTTGCGATTTTCTGGAAAACATCTTTAAGCGAAAAGGGTTGGTTTTGCACGGAAGTGTGGCAGTAAACAAAAGAAAAAAAATTATTGAACAATTCCAGAGTCAAAGCTATGTTCCATTTATGGTGTTATCCTTAAAGGCAGGCGGTGTGGGGTTAAACCTGACAGAAGCAAATCATGTGATTCATTTTGACCGCTGGTGGAATCCTGCTGTGGAAAACCAGGCAACCGACCGTGTATTCAGAATCGGTCAAAAAAAGAATGTTATTGTACACAAGTTTTTAACTAAAGGCACTGTGGAAGAGAGAATTGACATGATGCTGGAAGAAAAATCAAAATTGTCACAGGACGTTATTGCCGGCACAGGTGATGCCTGGATAACCGAAATGAAAGATAATGAGTTGGTAGATCTCTTTAGATTGACGTTGTAAGTGAGCAAGGGGGGTGATTATGGGCTATTGGGGAGGGTATTATCCACCTTATGTATCTGTTGCAGAGAAAAAAGCAAAAGCAGCTAAAAAGCTGAAGCAGCTAAAAAAGAAAAATCCCGGAATTAAACCGGTTGTCATTGAAGGCAGCACTATTGCCTTGTCGTGGTGGGGCAAGTCATGGAACAAGAACCTTGAACGCTATGCAGACTACAGCAATCGAATCGGCCGGGGGCGGAGTTATATGCGTCATGGAGCTGTGCTGGATCTTCAGATAGATTCAGGAAAGGTCGAAGCCCTGGTTCAGGGGACAAGAGCAAAGCCATATTCTGTGATTGTTAAGATACAGGCGATTGACGAAAAGATCTGGCAGGAGATCAAGACCGCATGCGGAGGCAAATTGGATTCTTTGCAGGAGCTTTTGGAGGGAAAATTTCCTAAAGCATTAAGTAATATCTTTATGGAACAGGGCACGGGCCTGTTTCCATCGCCAAAAGACATAAAATTTTCCTGCAGTTGTCCTGACTGGGCATATATGTGCAAACATGTGGCTGCCACTCTGTATGGCATAGGCGCAAGGCTTGATGAAGACCCGGGTCTGTTTTTCAAGCTCAGAAAAGTCAGAATGAAGGATTTGGTAACCGAGGCCGTGGAAGACAAAACACTCAAGCTGCTCGAAAAGGCCAAAAAGAAAACAGGAAGAGTCATTGCAGAATCAGATCTGGCGGATGTATTTGGCATTGACATGGAAGACCCTGTTGTTCCCATTCAAAATAAGAGCACTAAAATTACAAAAAAATCGGTGAAGAAGAAAAAGTCGCCTGTGCGTGCGCCTGAGAAAACTAAAGCAAAATCCGCAACTGGCAAATTCGGGAAGAAAACCGCTGCAAAACGGACAGCGTCCATAAAAAAAGCTGAATCTCCATTTGACATACTTGTAGGAATTGTCAGGAGCAGCAAAAAAGGCGTAACTGTCGCGTTTATTAGAGAAAAGACAGGATTTGATGACAAACAGATACGAAATTATATTTACAGAGCTAAGAAACAGGGCAAGATCAAGAGCCTGAAAAGAGGAGTTTATGTGTCTTCTTAGGGAGTCCTAAGGTAAAAAGAACAATTTCCCCCGGACAATTAAAACGGAGGGGTACTCCGGACGTTCCAACACCGAAGCTGGTGTAACCGTACATCTCCTTGTATTTCCACGGGCCGCTGGCCATCTTTCTGGGAGCGCGGCTGTGCGTAATAATAGGACCGTTATAAAAAGGGAGGCGAATCTGTCCTCCATGGGTATGTCCGCACAGATAAAGGTGGGCCATGTGCTGAGCAGCATCCCTGTAAGCCTCAGGCGAGTGGGCGATAAAGATGTTGAATGCATCTTTGGGCACCTCATTGAAAGCTGATTTCATATCGTGTGCTCTATAATAGTGCGGATCATCAACACCCACCAGCCAGATAGTCTCGCTGTTACGCTTCAAAGGATAGGCATCATTTACAAGCATCCATATGCCGGCATCCTCAAGATCAGGAATAATCTCAATGCAGTCGTGATTTCCAAGAACTCCAAAGATCCCGTCTTTTGCCTTGATGTGTTTGACTATTTGCCGCATCTGCCGAATGGCAGGAAATGAAGATCCATACATTTTGGCGCGAATATCCCCTCCTATAATGCAACAGTCACATTCTATACCTGAAACAATATTGATGACACGTTCAGTAATTCCTGACAAGCCATCAAGATGAAGATCGCTCAGAAAGAGTACGCGGTAGGAATCAAACGAGACAGGTAGATCCGGAAATCGCAAATCTATTTGGCGAACCTGCACATCTAATGCGTTACGGACACCTATATCATATTTGTTGATAAGTTTGAAAAAACCGGTCGTTATCCAATTATAATAGATAATATTTTCAAAATTAAGATAACGCTGCAAAGGTGGAAGAGCAATGTGACATGCACGCCATGCCTTGAAACGGGTGCTGGATTTTACAAGGCGCAGATTCTTTTCATGAGGTGCCGGGAGGATTTCTTTTTTAAAAAAGAGCGCTCCAAAATGTGTAATCGGAACAAAAAGGATAAGCAAAATAATAATCAGAGCCCAATTCAATGAAAAATAATACTTAACAAACAACAAAGGAAAAAGGCCCTCAAATAGTTGATCAAGGAGCGGTACCGCAGTTCCGCTTGCCAGTTCAAATCTTCTTTTAAAAAAACTGGTCAGTGAATCTCCCAGCATTGAGAAGAATCCGATACAGAACCCCACAATGAGGGGCAGACCCAAAAACCCACTGAATAAAATTCCTGCTGCTATGCTTCCCATAATTCCACGGATAGTTTTATGGCTGCCCAGCAACGGTTTTCCGTCCAAAAATGTCCGATTCCAGTCTATCTGCCAATTCCATCTATCTTCCAATAAAAACGCAATAACGGGAGGGGCTGCATTAACTGCAAAAAGAAGGATTATGATCTTAAGGCTGATGAATATAATGATGGAATCTCCTTATTATTAATAAAAGTTTCCCAAATGGCTTAACATCTTGTAATTGTATAAATTAACACGCAGAAGGTATACCAGGTTCAAGGTTCATGGAATGCTGACATTTTATGTATTCCTTAAAACATCAATACATAAGAGGGCAAACTCTAAGAAACTTTGGCTTAGGAACGTGGACGAAATAACTTCCCCAACTATGCATCACAGCTTCAGGCCGCCTTTGTTTGATCTCAGATCACAAAAGTTGAAGGAATAGCGAGCTATTTCAATATTTTTGTGATCTGAGATCAAACAAATTCGACCCAAATCTGTGCGCCTACTTGTGGAAGTTAATTCGTCCACGTTCCTAAGTGATATAATGCGCCTTTATATTCAATTCGCCATGCTACTACCCGTATTGATTTTCCTAAATGATAGTGGCTTAATTGTCAAGCATTCAAGCTTTGACACTTCATGCTGCATTATGTAATTTTATTACATAAAAATAGTGAAAAAAGAAAGTTTATTTCACACATTTTGCTACACATAGAAGCCTGTATCTGATATGCAAAATCATGAATATCATAGAATATCAAATAGTTATTAAAATATCAACCTTTTTCTCAAGAAATGGCCTAATGATTGCTTGCTTAAAATTATTTAAAGCAGATTCGGCTACCAACGTAAGGCGGGACATCTGCTTTGGTGGATTCGTCGCTTACGCTCCTTAATCCACCCTACGATTTTTGGCTAGCAACGTAAGCTTGTAAGGAACGTGGACGAATTAACTTCCCCAAGTAGGCGCACAGATTCGGGTCGAATTTGTTTGATCTCAGAGCACAAAAGTTGATGGAATAGCTTACCTATTTCAATATTTTTGGGATTTGAGATCGAACAAAGGCGGCCTGAAGCTGTGATGCATAGTTGTGGAAGTTGTTTCGTCCACGTTCCTAAACTACTTTTGATTTGTCGTGAATGACGAATCATCTGTCAAATTATCGATAATGACGTGTTTATTTATGACCCTGTTGATTTACTCCGATTTTAAAAAATTGAACACAAGATATTGTTGTTTGTTCGACATCAGACACACCATGTTGTGACAATTTTTTTAAAATGATAGTAAATCAACTGAGTCATTTATTGCATCCTGGACGGCAGGAGTGATATGTAAGAAAGGCGTTTTGCAGAGGTATCGCTGAGTTTAGGTGTTCAATTCCGAATAATCTTCAAAAAAAGGAGGAAGACATGAGAAAGAAACTAAAAAAAATCTACCAGGTTCACGTCAGGCTATGCTTCACCCTGGCAATTTTGTTTTTCAGCTTTTCGATTTTAGGTGGTACAGCTTACGGCGCTGACCAGATTGTACCTGTTGTGCAGAGCCACTTTGATACTGCAGGCTTTGGAGCAATTAGTCCTTCGGGTATTACATATAACTCTTCCACGGGAGAGTTTGCCATTGTGTGTTCCAGCAGTGATGAGATTTACATCGTCGATGCCTCTGGTGTTTTGCAATGGCAATGTGACACTACAGTATTTGGTTGTCACTACCCTACAGGCATTGCCTATAACTCTTTAACAGACGAGTATGCTATAGTTGATTATAACTCGGATATGGTTTATATCATAGATTCGTCATGTTCCCTGCAATATTCATTTGGCACCATCGGATTTGGTGCAGATTATCCTACTGGTATTACATATAACTCCACAACTGATCGGTATGCTATTGTTGATCGCACTGACGATGAAGTATATGTTGTAGCTACTGATGGAATTTTTGATTACAGTTTTGATACCGCACTATTCGGCTCTGATAATCCCCAGGGTATTGCTTACAATCTTTCAGATCAGACGTATGCTATTCTGGATGATACCGATGACGAAGTCTATGTCGTCGACACCTCAGGCACCTTGCTTGCTCAATTTGATACTTATTATACTATAGGTTCGTATTCCGTTCGCGGGATTACGTGTTTTTCTTCAACTGACTATACGATCGTGGACTCAACTGCAGATGAGGCTTACCTGGTGAATACTTCAGGTGGGTTAATAGATCAGTTTGACACTGCTAACTTTGGCTGTGCCGATCCAACAGGCATGACTTACATCCCCAGTTCTCAGGAGATCGCTATTACTGATTCTGTTGACGATGCAATCTATATCACCGATATAAACGGTAATTTGAATAGAACAATATGGACTTCAATATTTGGCTCCACCAGCCCACAAGATATCGCGTTTAACACTCATACCAATGAGTTTGCGGTTGTGGACAACTCAAGTGACACTGTTTATGTAATCAATGATTCGGGGGTGTTGCAGTACAGTTTTTCTGTGGGTATTTATGGTAGCACCGAGCCATCCGGGATTGCCTATAATTCTGAGACAAAGGAATATATGATCACTGATTCTTCAAATCGCATGGTGATCATCACTAACAGCGAGGGAAATCTTTTGAGACAGTTTGCAACCGGTGTATTTTTTTCAAGCTCTCCACGGGACATAACCTGTCTATTACCAGCAGGCAATTATGCTCTTGTAGATAATAATAAAGATGAGGTATATATTGTGAATTCAATGGGATTTGGAGAAATGAGCTTTGATATTTACAATTTTGGAGCGACCAGCCCAACAGGTGTAGCTTATGTTCCTGTCAAAGGATATCTTCTTATGGTAGATAGTTCTCAAGACGAGGTCTACTTTTTTGACATTCCTGCGATTCTCAGGGCCACCACCCTTACTGGTACCTTCACCGGGAATATACTGGGGCAACACTCTTCGATAGTGCTTAGAGAGACAGGAGAGGGGTTTCTCAGCGGTGATCTCAGGCGTGGAGTGGCAACGTACAACTCACCGGGATACTTCGATATAGTAGCTGGTGAAGCAACCTTAACCTTCCTTAATACCCCGTACAGCGACAAGACCTATGTTGGCACGGTATCAGAGGATCTCAACACGCTCACCTTTCCGTCACCCCTTGGCGTGTTTGACAGGAAGCTGCACTAGAAAGATAATGTTGAGGTTACATCGCTCTCAAAAGTAGACTGGACATTTCAAAGCATGGTGTGGTGGAGAGAGGGACTTTTGAGAATAGCCTGGTAATTTATTGCCAGGTAGATGTATACAAAATGCATTCAGTCCCATAGGGACGACAGAATTCTGTACTGATGATGTTTTGACTATAGCGTATTTCATATGACTTGATCGTAATTTTCGAGCCTCACCCATTGATATTATTAGTTTTTATTCCTAAACAGTATCAAGTCATATGAAATACGCTATAGCTCTCAATGCCGGGTTACCTTTTTCTGTCGTCCTTACAGGACTTTTAGATTTGTGTTCAACTCATCCCGACAATAAATTGTCGGGCTATTTTCGGATGTCCCTAACGGGACAAAATGATGTTTCCCACAATTCGTGGATACGCCCAATTGCTATAGAGCCAAAATG
>JABZFQ010000335.1 GCA_014237365.1 Desulfobacteraceae bacterium
ATGTTTGAAATCGATGGACTTAGACTCAGTATTAAAAACTAAAAAATGTATTACCATAGACACAAATAAGCTGATTTTCGCCATCGGCATCCGGTCTTAAGGAAGGCTGAATAGTTACAAATAGAAAAATAATGCATTTGTTTATCTGAGTTTTTATTTACAGCCACAGAGGACACAAATAGTACAAAAGACGCAAAGATTTGGTTAAATAATCCGTTTATTTTCGGTGGAAACTGAGCAAGTTTATTTAATGGTTGGTGCATAATTGTAGAATATGTTACTGGTAATAAACAATATAGGAAATTTATTAACCACATATTCTTATAACTTTCAACCAAGGTCTGATAAAAATGTCATTTGAGGGGCAGATGGATCATATCTATATTAACCCGCCGTTCAATACCGGGGAGTATTTCAAATACCCGAATGAGGTAAAGATTGGCGGTAAGAATTATGAACTTGAAGTGAAACATATATGTTATGTACAAGATGCATGATGGAAGAAGAGAGAGCTTATGGTACATAAAATCTTAAATATAAGGCATATTTATCTTTCAAATGTTATTTCAGTTTAATAGGTGGTCAATAAGATGATAAAATCCAGGGGTGAACTTCATAAGCAAATGGAAAGGACTATTGACGCAAATCTCCGATCATTGGAAGAACATGGAGAATATTCAGAGTATAATGTAAAAACTAATATTATTGAATCAAACTGTAGCATTGACGAAATACCACTAACATTCGATGGATATCATATAGAGATAAAACCAACTGACGATAAATTCTTATTTGGCCTGGTTGTGCGCAACAACAGTCAAAGATTTGTCTTATATATCGACACGTTTTTTGGTAGGTTCTGGAAATTGTACAATATGGAGAACAGTGAAACGATTAATAAATTCATGGATAAATTCACAAATCTGCTTTTACTCGATAGTTTATGGATGCCTCATCAAATGCTAGATAACATTGAAAGTAAGTTAGTCAATGTTGGTTTCTCAATAAAATTCAAACAAGAAATATTCGACGAAGATGAATTGGGGGAAGATGATATTTCCCGCTTAACCATGAGATTGTGGTCAAGAGGAACAAAACCATCAAAAAATCTATTCAAGTTATTACAGGAGAACAATTATCCTTCAACAAAAACCTCTACAAGGGTGCTTAATATAGATGATCACAACGTCAAATTTTTAGACGAGGTTTTTTTCGATGGTAAAATCACGGTTGGTTATAGTACCAAAATGAAAGAGATTGAAAATAACAGGATGTCTTTTACAAAATCAGCATGTGGTCAAGTTGTGGGTGGAAGCCCATTCGAAATAAAATTCTCTAAAAATTATGATATCCAACATCTCGCCGAAAAAATTATCAATTCTACGCATCCCTTCAAATTATGGGGTGTTATCCATGATCAAACTGATGATTTCTTAAGAATTGCCGGAGTGGACGTTCATACAGGTGATAAATTTAGCATGGATTTGATGCAAAAATATGGTCGGTTATATTTACCCGAAAATGCTTGTGGTAATATGGTCTTTAGATTATATACAAATATTCAACATTATTTAGATCCAGGAGTGATGATTTTTGACGAACACGGATCAGTCTTTTGACCATCTTGATATTATAAATGCGGTATTAGGACTTGCTTACAATTTCGAATCATACCCAAACCATCTTTTTAAAGCAGGATATAAACTTTCAAGAATCGAACCAATAATCGGTGTTCCTGATTCAATTAATCCAGATATTCTTTTCATGTCTAGGAATATGGGATTATTCGCAGAGTGCAAAGGTGGAAAGTTTAAAATCGGGAGTAATTTAAGCAGGTATGACTCAATCCAAGTACGACACTTAATTGAAAAAGGTATAGACATTCCTACTGAAAGTCTGGAATTAGATGTTGGCATATTTGGACGGGATAATCTAATACATATGAAGGAGCAATTAATTGGGAAGGGGATAGATTACCCACAAGTAATTTTGGATAAAACCGTTGAAAAAATCCACGGGCGGTCGTTCAAAGACCCAAAATTAAATGACTTATTTTCAGAATCCGTTGAAATAAAATCTAAAGCGCCTTTGATACTAAAATTCACAGATAGCAGTCCAGTTAAAAGAATTGCTCCATTTATTTTCACTACATTGATGTCACGTTCAATAACCGGAAGAAATAAATTTAAGGTTAGGAATTTGACGGAAGAAGTTATGGGTGATATTTGGGACAATCTGGATAAGAATTTACAAAATACACTGGTGGACAAAATGAAGAGATTCCTTCGTCAATGTAAAACGAAACAATTGAAAAATTATCTAACAAATAGTGATGATGTGTGGAGTGTTTCCATCCCTGACCATTGGAAAAGCCGTAAAAAATTTAGTGACGATTGCAATCGGTTTATTCATGAACTTGACCAAAAAGATTTATACGATTTTATGTGAATCCTTATCTCATTTATCCCAACCAAGGTCTGATAAAAATGTCATCCGAATATACCGAACCTGACCCTACAATTCCGGAGTGAGAAAAAGCGCCAGAAGGACACTGCCCGCCTCATCTGGGCGTCCAAGCCGCGCCGTGAACCCTCACCTAAAGACCTTGAGTTCCAGACCGCAGGGAGGTATATCCGAATAAGGCAACCGGCAACCTGACGAGTTTCTTTGATACTGGCGAGGATGTGATTTCCAGCCAGCCGAACCGGCTGATATGGGGCGATAACCTGCTGGTGATGCAGGCGTTGCTTGCACAGGGGTACGAGGGGCAAATTGATCTAATCTATATCGACCCGCCGTTCAATACCGGGGAGAATTTTAATTTTCCGAATGAGGTGAAGATTGGGGATAAAAATTATGAACGGGAAATGCCGATGAATGAACGGCTGGCATATTCGGATACATGGGAAAGGGGAGTTGATAGTTTTCTGGATATGTTGTATCCGAGATTGCAATTGATGAAGCGGTTGTTGTCGGAAAATGGAGCTATTTATGTTCACTGTGACAATAATGCAAGCCACTATATAAAGATAATCATGGATGAGATCTTTGGAGCGGATAATTTTAGAAATGAAATTATTGTTCGAAGAATTCGAAAAAATGTCCGCGAAAGAAATCGAGTACCACGTATGAATGTGGGTAATGATTCCATTTTCTTTTATTCAAAAACATCAGACCATTTGATTGAACCTCCTCTAAAAGAAGACCCTAAACCTAAACGTTGGCATGCTTTGGATGCTAATGGTTTGAGAAAGGATCTAGATTATGAATTATTTGGACATAAACCTCCTACGGGGCGACATTGGGCATGGACTAAAGAAAATGCTGAAAAAGCTATTGAAGAAGGGAGATTAAGACCAAATTCAAATACGGGTAAACCAGAATATCTAATTCCAGCAAGCACCCACATACTACGCGACAGTTTATGGGATGATATAACAGCATATTCTTTCAATTTTGGTTATCCAACCGAAAAGAAAGAAAATATGCTGGAATTAATAATTGAATCTTCATCAGACGAAAGTGCCCTTATTGCAGACTTCTTCTGCGGTTCAGGCACCACCGCCGCTGTCGCCGAAAAACTCGGGCGGCGCTGGATAACGTCTGACCTGTCCAAAACCTCAATACAGGTGGCAAGAAGCAGGCTTGTCAACCAGGATGCTGCGCCCTACCTTGTCCAGAACCTCGGCAACTACCAGCGCCAGCTCATCTACCTCAAGGACGTGAAACTCAAAGAGATGTACAATATCGTCCTGAAACTCTACGGCGCCTTACCCCGTGATGACTGGCAGGGTTTCGGAACTAAAAAGGACGAAAAGGACACCCTTGTCTATGTATCCGAACCAGACAGGCCGGTCACAGGAAAGAAAGCCATCGAACTAGCAAAAAATGCAGCCACCGCAGACGGCAGGGGCTACAAACGGCTGGTTATTCTTGCCTGGGATTATGAATACAATTTTGAGGAAGACTTTGCAAGGCTTAAGAAGAATACAAAAGCAAAACAGTTGGCAACAGTCGAGTTCAAGGTCATACCATCAGATGTGTACCGCTATCTCAGGAGCACAAATGTTGGTGATGTCTCCATAGCCGATAAGATAACATTCTACCAGAAACCGTATCTGCGGTTGGGTGAGCCCCAGGTCAAGAGCATGAGTGAGGAATCAGTATCAACCACCATTAAAATAGACCAGTATGTGATACTCGATATTCCCTTGAAAGACGAGCGGAAAAGACCTGAGATCGAAGAAATGCTGCACAACAACTTCCCGGCACTCATCGATTTCTGGACAGTGGACTGGGACTATGACGGCGAGGTCTTCAGGAGCAAATGGCAGGCGATAAGGAACCGAAAGAAAAGTGAACCAGTGCCCATTGTTGCAGATGCGAATCTTAAAAGAGGCAAGAAATACACAATAGCAGTAAGGGTGGTTGATGTGTTCGGAAATGATGCATCAGCAATAAAAGAACTCGACCTGAGGTAAGGGAGCGGCATGGCAAAGAAAACATCAAAGACCGAACTGTTCGGCAAGCATCCCCTTGCAAGCTCAATAGAACCTGTAATAAAAGAATGGTCTGAAAACGGGTATCCTGCTGTTAATGGAAAACAGATAACCCATGTCACCCGGGAACTTTTCAATTACTGGTTCTCTGAGGGTGTACATGAAGACGAATGTTTCTTTGAATGCCAGCAAAGAGCCATTGAATCAATTGTCTATTGCTATGAAATTCTCGAAATCCCATCGGTAAGTACACTGTTTGAAACATTCTCCAAAGAATCGCTCGAAGATAAAAACCTTCGCCATGGCATAGAAACCATCAAACACCCGCGATACGCCGTGAAAATGGCAACCGGAACCGGAAAAACATGGGTGATGAATGCCATAATCATCTGGCAGTATTTTAACCGCGTAAAACTTGAAGATAAACGGTTTGTATCACATTTTGCACTTGTAGCGCCCGGAAATATTGTCTATGAGCGGCTGCTTGATTCGTTTTTAGGCAAGGTCAAAAACGGAAAAAGACAGCCTCTGACTATTGACATCAATCGCAAACTGTTCATACCTGATGATTGGAGGCAGGACTTTCATCTCTCTGTCTTCACAAAAAATGACCTTCAGGAAAATGTACCATACACTGATTCACCATTCATCCTGATCACAAACTGGCATCAGTTGACTGATACCTCAAGGAAGAAAGGAGAAACGCTTTCCGAAGCACTTGGCATTGACATGAAAAGTGACTCCATATCCCTGCGTGTCGAAAGATTCATGGATTTTTTGGCATACAACAATGACCTCGTGATAATCAACGATGAAGCGCATCATGTACACAACGCAACAGATTCTGAGCTAAAACGATGGCAGGAATCCATAGAAATACTGCGAAACAGGATGGAAGAAAACGATAAACACATTTTTATCCAGTATGATTTCACAGCAACGCCCTTCACAATAAAAGGAAAGAAAAAAGAGTTTTTTTCCCACGTTATTTACGACTACGGCTTAGTTGAAGCCATGCAGGACATGCTTGTAAAACAGATATTCATAGAAAAAAGCAGTTTCCTGTCAGGCAAAATACAGCAGCTTCCGGATAATAAAAAATTG
>JABZFQ010000079.1 GCA_014237365.1 Desulfobacteraceae bacterium
TTGTCCATCCTCAAGGAGCTGGGATTGAGATTTCCTGAAAAGCCGAACAAATTGAATATCATGCTTGATCTCCTGAGAACAAGGTTGCTGTTAGCCGGAAAACGAACCAGTAAACTGGTTGATTTAAAGAAAATGGATGATCCAATCAAATTGGCATCCATGCGGATATTGAACCGACTGGGCTCTGCCGCCTATTTTGTCGATCCTGATCTCCTTCCTCTTATTGTATTGAGAACTGTTAGATTTTCGATCATATATGGGAATGCGCCTGTTACAGCCTTTTCGTATGCTGTTTACGGAATGATGCTCTGCGGGATAGTCGGAGATATAGAGGCTGGCTATCGATTCGGCAGACTTGCCTTAAGCGTGCTGGAGCGGTTCAATGCCAAAGAGTTCAAGTCCATGACATTCCATATGGTTTATGGCTTTGTCATACTCTGGAAAGATCATGTCAGGGAAACCTTAAAGCCGTTGTCTGAAGGATATCAAATCGGGCTGGAAACCGGAGATTTTGAATATGGAGGCTATTGTGCCTTTTTTTATTGCTACCACTCATTTGTGGCAGGAAAAGGACTGGATGAGGTTGAACTGGAAATGGCCGGATACAGCGATGCAATCGGCCGGCTCAAGCATGAACAGGCCCTGCATATGCACGAGCTATTTCGGCAGACAGTAGCGAATTTAAGGGGGATGTCCAGAACCCTGCATTCATTAAACGGCGAGTATTACAATGAGGGGCAGATGTTGCCAATTCACAGCAAAGCAAAAGACAGAACCACTCTCTATTTTTTTTATAGCAATAAACTTCTTTTGAACTATCTTTTTTGCGATTACAAAGAGGCCCTCAAGAATGGAGCGCTGGCAGAAAGGTATTTAGACGGAGTAGTGGGGATGGTGGTTTTTCCGATCTTTTTTTTCTATGATTCCCTGGCCAGGCTCGCGGTTTTTCACGATTCTTCACTGACCGAACAAAGGGTCATACTAAAAAAGGTGGCTGCCAACCGGAAAAAGATAAAGAAATGGGCGCATCATGCGCCAATGAATCATCTGCACAGGTTTTATCTGATTGAGGCAGAACGGATGCGGATTCTTGGCAAAGATGCCAGAGCAAAGAAATATTATGATCAAGCAATTGAACTGGCAAAAAAACATGAATATATCAATGAAGAAGCGCTGGCAAATGAACTGGCGGCAAGATTCTATCTTGCAAAAGAAAATTCAAGGATTGCCAGGGCATATATACAGGATGCCCGTTACTCTTACCTTATATGGGGAGCAATGGCCAAGGTCAGGGATTTAGATGTGCGATACAGCCAGTTGCTTGCCGGCAGTCCATTGAGAATTTTATCCGGGATTAACAAATCTGACAGAACCATAACAACCATTGATTCAGGAGAATGTTTTGATCTCGCCTCTGTGATGAAGGCATCTCTGGCAATTTCCGGCGAAATCGTTATAGACAGGCTGCTGGAGCGATTGATTAGAATAGCGATAGAGAATGCAGGGGCAGAAAAAGGCTTTCTGATCCTGGAATCCATGGGAAAATTGATTATCGAAGCAGAAGGATCGCTCAATCAGGATCACATCACAGTATTGCACTCGGTTCCATTGGAAGAAAGCAATAATCTTTCATCTGCTATAATTAATTATGTAGCCAGGACCCGAGAAAGCGTGGTTCTTAATGATGCCGCCACTGAAGGTCGCTTCACAAATGATCCGTATATTCTTTCCAAACGTCTTAAATCAGTCTTATGCGAGCCTATTATCTACAAATCAAAACTCAGGGGCATACTCTATCTGGAGAATAATCTTACAACTGGCGCGTTTACCATCGAACGTACGGAGATGCTCAAACTTCTGACATCACAGATCGCCATCTCTCTGGAAAACGCCAGGCTTTATACAAATCTGGAAGAGTCTGAACTGCGCTACAGGGAGCTTTATGAAAATATTGTCGATATTGTAATACTGGTTGGCGAAGATGACACAATACTCATGGCAAATCCACTTTTCTACACCTTTGCCGGGATTCCATACGGAGATAAGATCGAATTTGCTTTTAAGGAGTGGATATATCCTGAAGATCGTTCCATGGTGGAACGTGAGATGTTTTCAAGACTCCTTAACGGAAATGATGTAAAAGATTTTGAATTCAGAATTGTAAACTGGCATGGAAAGATTTTTGAGGTCGAGTGTAATGCAAAGTCTATCAAAAAGGAGGGTAAACTTGCCGGATTCCAGATGGTAATCCGGGATATTACCGAGCGAAAGAAGTTGACAAATGACCTGCTTGAATCTCTCAAAGCCGTCGAGCAAGCCAGGATCGGGACTATCCTTGGTCTTGCAAAACTTGCAGAATACAGGGATAAAGAAACAGGCGCACACCTTGAAAGGATACAGGAGTATACCAGGATGCTTGCAGAGGAGCTTTCCAAAAGACCCAAATATAAAAAGCACATCACAAAGGAATACTTAGAGGATATTTCCTTTACATCCGTTCTTCACGATATCGGAAAGGTGGGAGTCCCTGACTCGATACTCCTGAAATCCGGAAGACTTACAAAAGAAGAATTCGAGGTAGTAAAATGCCATCCAGTAATAGGGGGGGATGTCCTGAGGGAGGTTAACGAAAAGGTTGAGGGTCAATCATTTTTGTCCATTGGAATGCAGATCGCCTATTACCATCATGAAAAATGGAACGGCACAGGATATCCAAAAGGCCTCAAGGGAGAGAAAATACCTCTATCCGCCCGGATTGTCGCGCTGGCTGATGTGTATGACGCTATTGCCACAAAGCGGGTTTACAAGGATGCCTATTCCCACGAAAAGACTGTCGATATTATTATAAGCGAAAAGGGGAAGCATTTTGATCCCGAGGTGGTGGAAGCCTTTATTGTTATCAAAGACAGATTCATGACGATATGCAGGGAGCTGTCTCAAGATGATGAGCCAATCCTTTTCGAACCATAAACTGCGGATCATCGTTTCTTTTTGCCAAATTCTATCCGGCCTGTCCGCTGGCGGAAGAGCAACCTGATGGGGGTTTTGTCTAACCAGGCGCGTTCACGGATCTGGTTGACAAGATACCTTTTGTATGAAAAATGAACTGCATCAGGATAGTTTACAAAGCAGACGAAAGTAGGCGGTTTTGCAGTCACCTGGGCAGCATAATAAAATTTAAGCCGTTTTCCCCGAAAGAGTGAAGGTTCATTTTT
>JABZFQ010000175.1 GCA_014237365.1 Desulfobacteraceae bacterium
TTTCTATCCCGGGAACAACCTTTATGCTTAAAACGCTATTTAGTTTCTCTGCTATGGCAACTATTCTTGGAACTATAAAATCAATATTTGAAAAATCACCATGATCTGTTAATCCAATTCCTTTTAATCCGATAAACTCCGCTCTTCTAACAAGCTCAGAAGGTATCAAAACGCCATCACTGAAAATCGTATGTGTATGAAGATCTATCATGGTTCGTTACTCATCACTGGTTGCTACCAACTTGAAGCGGGACACTGCATTGCTCACCTTCTCACTTTCTCACTTTCTCACTTTCTCACTTTCTCACCTTCTCACCTTCTCACTTTCTCACCTTCTCACCTTCTCACCTGCGCAATATCTGGTTGCTTTGAGCTTTTCTATACCTTATATCTACCAAAATCTTCAGGCGCAAGCTTTTCAAGATAATCTGCCCATTTTTTTCCCTCTTCAGTCTTATCAAGCGCTTCAGCATGGCTATCAGACATTGTCGACTTTTCAATAACAGCATCATCGACATACATGGGGGCATTATATCGAAGTGCCAAAGCAATTGCATCGCTGGGTCGTGCATCCATGCTGAAATTACCCTTTTCATAAACAAAATGTATTTTCGCGTAGTAAGTGTTGTTTTTTAAATCACACACCTCAATCTTTTGTATTTTAATATCAAGAAGATCAGTCAAATTCTTAAAAAGATCGTGAGTCATGGGGCGTTCAAACTTAATATTTTGAAGAGTTGAAACAATCGAAGTAGCTTCAAGCAACCCTATCCATATAGGAATTGCCTGATCATCTTTATCAGACTTTAAAATAACGATCGGTGTGTTTGAAGCTGGATCAATTGTCAGCCCCGCTATGCTAACTTTAAGCAGCATAACTTTGTTCTCCTTTCAATCCCGGTTTTCCCAAAAGCGAATGCAAATATGCTTTCTCAATTTTCACGTTCACTATTTTTCCTTTTAATATTCTATCGCCCGGATTAGCGGCCTCACTCTGTATAAAGTTTACTATCTTGTTGGTCTCAGTACGCCCTGTCCATTGAACGTATTGATTTTTACTTTGGGCATCATCGCTATCCACCCTCTTTTTACTTAAACCTTCAACAAGGACCAACTCATTTGATCCAACCAGAGCCCTGTTCTTTCTGGTTGTAAAATATTCCTGCAAATTCAGCAGCGTTTGCAATCTATCTTTCTTTTCCTGCTCTGTAATTTTGTTTGCAAAACGGGCTGCCGGTGCATTTGGTCTGTCAGAATATTTAAATGCAAAAATACCATCAAATTCCACTTCTTTTATTAAATTCAAAGTTTCTTCAAAATCAGCTTTTGTTTCTCCTGGAAAGCCGACAATAATATCAGAAGTAATAGCTATCCCTGGGCAATTATTGCGCAGTTTACCTATTTTTTTAAGATACAATTCCCTGTTATATTTCCTGTTCATTTTTTTTAAAATCTTGTTTGATCCGGACTGAACAGGCAAATGTATATGGTTGCACAGCTTATCAAGGTCTTTGAAAGCGCTGATAAGATCATCTGATAGATCTTTTGTATGAGAAGTAGTAAATCTGATTCTAAAAAGTCCATCTATTTCATTTATTCGGGCCAAAAGTTGCGGGAATGAGTTCAAGTTTTCCTTTTTGCCATAACTGTTTACATTCTGACCAAGAAGAGTAACCTCTCTAACTCCGATTTTAACGAGACATCTAACTTCGCTCACTATGCTTTCAGGAAACCTGCTTGTTTCTCTACCCCTGACATATGGTACTACACAATAAGTACAATAATTATCACAACCTCTCATAATTGTCACAAAGCTTGTAATTTTTGGATCAGTTCTATCCAACGGTGATTCTATAACAGATTCAAAGTTTTCTATGATTTCTGACATTTCAACATCGACAAGGCTGCATCTTTCTGATTCTATTCTTTCTATAAGATAAGGCAAACGCGATATAGCATGTGTTCCGAAAACCAAATCTACATGCGGCATACGTTCCATGATCTTATCGCCTTCCTGCTGAGCCACACAACCACCAACACCTATAATCAAATCTGGGTTTCTTCTTTTAAGGTCTGCAAGACGTCCTAAAAAACTAAAAACTTTCTGTTCAGCCTTTTCCCTGATGGCACATGTATTAACAATTATAAGATCAGCGACTTCAAAAGACAAATTCATTTTGTATCCCAAAGGGGCTAATATCTTTTCTATCTGTTCGGAGTCATAAACATTCATCTGACATCCAATGGTATTTATATAAAGATATTTTGTCTTCATTAGTTAGTGGCTGTACGAAAACTCAAAACACCTGAAGTTATAGTCAGTTGGATGCTATTCTATTCTCAAATTGAAGATTTTTAGCAATTAGCCTTTAGAGCTAACCGCTAATGGCTAATAGCTTTTTCAGGTAGTCCCTACAAAGCAGTTCAGGTTTGTAATACCGCGCTATTTTACTTTGTAAACACCTGTTTTTTCACTATGTGCTGCCAGAGCCATAATATGTAACTGATTGAAATTATTGATCTGCATTGTTTTGTAGGGACTGCCCTTTTTCACACCCGTGCAAAGTAATCTTTTTTATATCCTGAACTTCTATCCTGACATTTCCGAAAGAAGATATACCATAGCAATTTTTGCCCTTATCTATCAGGATCTCAAGAGCTTTTCCGTCTTTTAAATTTATCTTAGCTTTAACGTGATCATTCTGTAAAATAAATAAAACCGAGTCTATCTTGCCAAAATCAATTGATATCTCCGCCCTGCCCAATTTGCCGATAAAATAAGTCCGGCCTTCAAATGAAAACTTTTCAAGGTCAATCGAAACATCAGTCTGGTCCACAAGTGTAGCCGTATAGTTTTTTTCAGGCTCAGGGATATCAATGACACCACTTTCTCCCATATTCCCCATTCCAACTGTAAGAAAACAAATCAAAATGACAAGACCAAAATGCCGGCTTTTTTTCATTAGTACCTCCCCCTATAGCGCTCAATCATGATATGATGTTGAAGATCCTGTAAAATCATCTCAACATCATCTTCGCAGCCTGGAGCAATATGGAACAGAACAACACCTAAATCGGAATCTACAGTAGTTAACATTGCAATTCCATCATATGCCTCAAAAATAAATTTTAGAAAGCAGATTTCTTTTCGTTCAATTCGGTAATATTTTTTTATTGTTTCCAAAAATTGCTCTAATAAATAATCCAAATTTCCAATTTCTACTTTAATCTCTCCCCAATTTCTACTTTCCCATTTCAAGTTTCAAGCCGTAAACACTTAGGAACGTGGACGAAATAACTTCCCCAACTATGCATCACAGCTTCAGGCCGCCTTTGTTTGATCTCGGATCACAAAAATATTGAAATAGCTCGCTATTCCTTCAACTTTTGCGATCTGAGATCGAACAAATTCGACCCAAATCTGTGCGCCTACTTGGGGAAGTTATTTCGTCCACGTTCCTTACTAACTTAAATACCATCATTTACTATTTTTTTTCAATAAAAAAGTCGAATCATACAGTGAAACGTCAAAGTAGCTTCCAACTTAGTGTTTCTGATCTCGAATTTCTAATTGAAAAATAAGAAAATTTTAGGTCAGCCACTATGTAAATATTTTCATAATTTTATGTAATATAACTCATAATTTTAATTATATTGAGATTGTTTTGTTGATTATAATTCCCATTGTAAATTATTCAAAACAGCTTCAATGTACGGTAGTTAAGCGTTTAAACTATCCATATGGTTTTGTAAAAAATCAGGGCATATTATTTGCAGGCAAATATTTTAATCGTAAAAAAGTCGGTCTGGCAAATAGGTTAAAATCTGTTTTGGTCAAATTATATGAATCGGTATCTGAAATGTTTTAAAACTTCAGTGCAGAATGCATATTCTGTTTTGGGACAGGATAGACTGATTCGAGAGGATATAAAGAAAGAAATTACGCCTGTCCAGCAACCTGCGGTGGTATCTGAATCAGGCGTTCCGGTCTCTGGTGCGGCAACCTTAAGGAGAAACGGAGGGGATAAGAAAATGAGATTTATGAATAAGAAAAAGATAATACTGAAAAGCGATTTCCTATCATCCACAGAAAGGAGGGTGCTATGAGAAACCCATTAGGTTACCTTAGAACCATTTCGGCCATCGCTGCGCTGATGATCCTCGCCCCTGTACTTTCCGCCCTTGCGGCTACCATCACCGTTCCCGTCGATTACCCCACGATCCAAGAAGCGGTCAACGCCGCCAGTTCGGGGGATACGGTGCACGTCGAACCTGGAGTCTACCAGATTTCACAAACCGTCGTGCTCAAGGCCGGCATAACTCTAGAAGGGAGCGGCCCCTGCGACACGATCATTGAGGCCGTCGACATCCCATACGAGCCCTCGAACTATGGAGCGCTTATTCGGACCAGCAGCCATACTTCAATCACGGGCTTCCGCTTCAAGAACGTCGCAAATGGGGCTGCGATATTGTGTTGCGGAAGCGGCTACGTCACAGACATAATAATCAGTCGGAACGTTATCACAGCATGCTTAATCGGCATCTACCTCGACAACCCCTATGCTACGGGGGAGGCCTGGCTTATCAATAACACGATCGTGGACTCTCAAAACGTTGGAATCCATACTAACGATTGGGGCATAATTCACATGTTCAATAATATTGTGGTCGGTTGTAACTACGGAATCTACCGCTACAACGTAACGACCTGGTGCTGGGAATACAACGACGTTTTAGACAACTTCTTTGACTGGTACCTGAGGTACCAAGGGCCCTTCCAGGCACCCGAGAATAACCTTTCCGAAGACCCGTTGTTCAAAGACGAAAATGCGGGAGATTACCGCTTGTCCTCGGGCTCCCCGTGCATTGACGCCGGGCAGCCCGATCCTTCATACAACGATCCGGATGGCTCCAGGAACGACATCGGCGCATTGCCTTGCGGAGCCTGTAATCAGCCTCCCATTGCCAATGCAGGCCATAACTTCGCTATCCCAAGTGAAGCTCAGTGTGAAACCGTCATGGAGGGCACAGCTTCCGATTCTGATGGCGATGCTTTAACCTATCAGTGGTTTGAAGGAGAAACTGAGCTTTCAACGGTGCTTGAAGTAGGCCCTAATGGAGAAGCCCATCTTGACTTATGCACAGTTCTTTATCTCGATATTTGCGCGCATACTCTTACTTTAAAGGTGAGTGATGGGACTGATGAGCATACCGACGATATGATCCTGACCATTGATAATTCAGCTCCGCACGCAGCGCCAACAGGGGAGGGAGTGTATAAGATCTTTAGCCCAGTCACACTTGGAGGAGAGGTCTCTGACTTTGATGGTGATGAGCTAACTTGTGAATGGCTGGAAGGTGAAGATGTTCTCTTCACTGCGGTTGTGGAAAGTAATCCCGGGGGCGACCCCGTGGTTCTTCCAGTTCACAGTGTAGACGACCTTAGCCTTGGATCTCATACGTTGACATTAAGTGTTGATGACGAAGTTAATGAAGCTGCGACAAATGATATAAAGGTTGAAATAGTCGATACGACTGTCCCGACATTAGCGCCGGTTTGTAACAAAATGATTCTATGGCCACCCGATCACAAGATGGTTGATATCAGCATTGGGGCAAATGCCAGCGATAACGGTGGAGGCAATGTTATCCTATCAGCAACCGTTTCCAGTGATGAACCGGTAGGTGAAACAGGAGATGGTGATCAAAGTCCAGACTGGACTGATCCTGTCATTAATCAGGACGAAGGGGTTATCGCCCTTCAGCTTCGTGCCGAGAGATCCGGCAGTAAAGATGGACGGATTTACACTGTTTCCATAACGGCTACGGATGTGTCTGGTAACAGTAGGACAGCAGATGTTAATATTCTTGTTCCCCACGACAAGAGAAAGAACTAACTGATTAATAAAAAAGACAGGATCATCATAAAGCCGGTACAATAAAGTGTGGTAATTTTGGGTAACCGATTTCAACTTCACGCTTTGATAATAAAATTGGGAAAACTGTGGCGTCAAACTGTGGACTGTGGTGTCAAAGCTTGAATTGTGAATTAAATCTTCCTTTATTCACAATTCAACATAATGGCACCAATTCCTTCCTCTCGTATTATTTAAAAGGGAGGATGGCTTGAAGGGATTCTTGCGTCAAGGCAGAATGGTCAAACTCCAAGTTTTTTGCAGGCTTCGTTAAAAGGTATGCCCTCCCTGCGGTTTTTAGCTTCAAGCAATCGTCGTTTCATCGTTTCACCCTTGAGAAGGTATGCGGTTTCTTTTTCTGATTGAATCTCCTTCCAGAGATCAATAGGCACAATGACCCCTGTTACATTTTTGTCTTCATCTGAGATATATTGAACCTGTTCCATAAGGGAACCTCCCTGTTTAAATACCCGCTGTTTTATGCAACACTTTCAGCGATGTTTTCCTTTGTGATCAAATTAAATATTTTTTTCTTGGTGAGCATTGAAAAATAATTTTAAACAAAAATAACACAGTTGGATGAATTTTCAATAAAAAAGTCGAATCATACGAGAAAACGTCTTTGGCTCGTTTCAGGAGGAAGAAGCTGGCTAAGAATAGTGGTTTCAAACTCTTCACCATTCAGAAAGATTTTGAGCTGTGCGGTTAGTTTATAGAAAGCTTATAGTAATATTTCTATTTGGACTTGTTTATGTTTTTTATTTGCCTTGATATCAATAAGTTGCCAGGGTTTAAAAAAGTGTATGGTAGTGTAGTACCGAGCGGCTCGCCCCGAGAGGTTTATTCTATTCCAAGCAGCCATGCTTTCACATCTTTGATATGAACTTCTTTTCCATTATGCTGTACTATTTCATTGATGTCGGGTACCAGCAGAACAAGTGCTGCGCCGCCGGCATGGGGGATCTCGTTGCCCGCCTTGATCAGTGCCCTAATCTCTCTTGCTTTTGTTTTTTCATCATTGATTCCGGCTGATACCTGAATGAACTGAGTGATCCGCTCGTTTTCCTTGACCACAAAATCGACTTCCAGGTTTCCGGTTGTTTTGTAGTAATAAATCTCTTTATTCCGTCGCAACAATTCAAGAAAGACAAGATTTTCAAGCCTGCCTCCGGTTTTCTGTCCCACTTTGAACGATACTATATGAGAAAGCCCCGTATCAATTGAATAAACCTTTTTAGGATTTACCTGTTGTTTTTTCAACGACCAGTCAAACAGAGGAACACGGAATACTAGATAGGCATTTTCAAGGTATTCAACATAGCGGCTGATCAGGTCAAATGACAGTTTGAAATGTTTTTTAATGGCATTGAGCGATAACAGATTGGAGATATTGGACAGCAAGTACACGGAAAGTCCCATAAGCGCTTCCACGTTCTCCAGCCGGTATCGTGCTACAATATCCCGGAGCATAATAGAGTCGAAGTAAGCTTTCAGTTCTGCCTTTTTCAGTTCAAGTTCATCCGTGAGGGCGACTCTGGGAAATCCTCCAAAGGTAATATATTCTTTGAAAATACGGTTGACTTTGATACGATGCTCGGTAAAATCGAGCCTGTTTTTAATATCCATTCCATTAAATGCAAGGTATTCCCTGAAATCCAGCGGAAAAACCGTTACATCCAGATAACGTCCGCTCAATGCGGTTCCGATCTCACGACTTAACAGTTTCGCATTGGACCCTGTCACAAATATCCGGGACGTTTTCAGTTCATATTCCTTTAACAACCACTTATCAAAACCTGATATATTCTGGATCTCATCTAAAAAAATATACGGGATACCGGATGGGTTGAGGTATTCCAGGTATGTATCCCTGATTTGTGACAGCAGATCTACATTAAGGTCATTAATAAACCTCGGGTCTTCGAGATTGATAAACAAAATATCGTTCCGGTCAACTCCCTTTTCAAGCAACCGTTTGATGGTGTTTATGAGAATGGTCGACTTACCGCTTCGCCGGACTCCTTTCAGAATAACAATCTCTCCGGTAGTAGATTTATGTAATACCTCTGATTCGTATCGCTCTCGTACAATAGTATCCGGCAGTTCCCGTTTCCAGTAATTCCATTCAGTTAGTGTTTCAAGAATTCTTGTCTTATCTATCATAAATATCTCCCGATGTATCGGCTAATTCATAATAACAATTATTCGTTACGTCAAGTAATAACTGTATCTGTCCCCATTTTCACGTTCATAATCTGGGGCTTTCGGGAAGTTATGTTTTATGCGTTTGTTTCTTTGTTCTACCTTTTGCACTTCGCAATGTAACTCTCGTCACCCTTTTCCCTTGTCCGAAACCACAATATAAGTTATATTCCAGTTATGAAAAAACACTGGCAAATACTTCAACCTGATATCGATTCTGTAAAAAAAATCAGTAACGCTCTTAAATGTAATCCAATAATAGCAAGCATTCTAATTAATCGAAACATTGTTTCTGTTGAGGATGCCTTTGATTTTCTTAATCCCTCTTTTAACAATATACGCTCTCCATTTTCAATGAAAGGAATAAATACTGCTGTCAGTCGTATTTATTCCGCAATAATCAATAATGAAAAGATTTTAATTTTCGGGGATTATGATGTCGACGGAATAACAGCTACAACTATCCTTTTAGAATTCTTCAGTTACATAGGAGCAAATGTAGATTACTATATCCCACACCGAATAAAAGAAGGATACGGTCTGCAAAAAAACCATATTATAGATTACGCTCTGCCAAAAGGAATAAACCTTATAATAACTGTGGACTGCGGGTCCAGCAGTTATGACGCTGTGAAAGCTGCACAAAATATTGGAATAGATGTAATTATAACCGATCATCACAGAATAACGGACAGACCGCTTTATGCATTTGCTGTTGTAAACCCAAAACGCACCGATTGCACCTCAGGTCTTGATAACCTCGCGGGAGTTGGTGTGGCCTTTTATCTTCTGATATGCCTCAGAAAACACCTGCGTGACAACAGCTTCTGGCATACTTTGCCGGAGCCCAATTTAAAAAATTTTTGCGATCTTGTAGCCCTTGGAACCATTGCTGATATGGTTCCTCTTGTTGATGAAAACCGGATATTAGTTAATGCGGGATTTGAAAAAATCTCCACAAATAAACGTAATGGGATGAAAGCATTGATCGAAGAATGCAAATTAAAAGCCCCATTAACAGATACGGATGATATTGCTTTTAAGCTGGCACCAAGGTTAAATGCACCGGGCAGAATAGATCATGCAAAAACCGCAGTTGAACTTTTAACTACAAAACACCTTGATATAGCGAAACAAATTGCTCAAACACTCAACAAACTTAATATTCAAAGACAGGTTATTGAAAAAGAACTAACTGATAATATCCTGTTCTATTTAAATAAAAATCCTCATTTGCTGCAAAAGAAAACACTCGTATTATCTAATCAAGGATGGCATGAAGGGATCCTTGGGATCGTTGCGTCAAGGCTTGCAAAAAGATTTTTCCGGCCTATTGTGCTTATTTCAACAAAAGATGGTATTGGCAAAGGTTCTGCCAGAAGTGTGCCAGGAATCGACCTGTATGACGGGCTTATGAATTGTGCAACTGATCTTGAAAATTTTGGCGGACATTCAATGGCCGCAGGCTTAAAATTAAAGGCTGAGAATATAAATCTATTTCAAGAACATTTTGAAAAAGCTATAAATAACATGACAAAAAAGATAAATTTTGAGCCAATCACTACAATTGATTATGAATTAGACTTCGATAATATTTCAGACAAGCTGATTGATGACCTTGAAGACTTAAAGCCTTTTGGGTCAGGGAATCACGAACCGCTTTTTATGGCTAAAAACGTTAAAATTTTATATTCAAAAATTGTTGGTAAAAATCATAGGAGTATGCTTCTAAAGCAGAATTCAAACATTAAAAACAAAGCATTCAATGCAATCCATTTTAACATTGATAAGAACAAACCTTTAAATGACAGATTTGATAAAATTGCATTCAGACTGCGCTGGAACCACTGGAATGGAACAAAAAAAGCACAAATTATTATTGAAGAAACGTAACTGCTCAGGTTCACAGTTTCAGCAACCAACCCTGAACCTTGAACCTGACAACCAGTTTTGCAATATTTTCCTGTTGCAATATTTTCCTTGCAATCCATTGTACATGCAATTATTATAACTACTCAGATTCAAAGTTAAAAGCCGACTAACCCTGAACCCTAACTATAGGTGATAATCCATGGCTAAAATATTCAGGCCAAGCAATCGTGAATCAAGTATTTTATCTAAAATAGAATCTTCAAAGGAATATGATAGAAGACGGGCAATAAACCGCGTAAAAGAATGTATCGAACCGCTCTCGAATGCTATTGCCATGAAGCTTATTGAGAACGATATCATTGAAACAACCAATAAAAACGGATTGGAAGAACAGATTAATAAATGCATCAATAAGTTAAGCAATTCTGATGAGTTTGATATTGACTACCAAATTGCACCAATGAGAAATATTGTTCCAAATCCACATATCGTAAGTATTTATATTACCTCTTTTGTCATAGAAAAACTAATAAATCACAAAGATGTTATTGATATATTCGGTTCTGATGAAGATATATATCATTGTATAAACCAGCAAATTATAAAATTCCTTCCATAACAATGCGCCCATCCTTTCATCCAAGGCTAATCAACGGACCTTTTGATGACCCGGGAATATTTATCCCTTTTTTATTTGAAAAACGTGCCCTGATTTTCGATTTAGGCGATATTTATTCTCTTTCAACAAGAGATATTCTTAAGATATGTCATATTTTTGTCACGCATACACATATGGATCATTTTGTTGGTTTTGATAGGGTGCTTCGGCTTTTCCTTGGCCGCAAAAAAAACTTATATTTGTATGGTCCTAAAGGTTTTTTGAAAAATGTTGAAGGAAAACTGGATAGCTATTCATGGAACCTTGTAGGAAATTTCAGCAACTGCTTCTCTTTAAACGTTACCGAGGTGCATCCTGAGCACCTGATTTCCAGAGAGTATGTTTGTCAAAACAGATTTATCCCTGTTAGAGAAGATGTAAAAGTATCCTTTAACTCAGTCCTTTTAAAGGAACCTGCTCTGTCCGTTTCTGCTGTAATCCTGGACCACAGCATACCATGCCTGGGATTTTCCATCGAAGAACGATTTCACGTTAATATAATTAAAGACAAAGTTATTGCTCTTGGACTTGAAATAGGCCCATGGCTAAAAGACTTCAAACAAGCATTATTCAACCACCAGAATCCTGAATCTGAATTCGTTGTAAAATATGGAAGAAATAATAAAGAAAAGAAATTTATTTTCGGCAATTTTTTAAAACAAATCGCCCTTATTACTCCAGGGCAAAAAATTACATATATTGCGGATGTAGTTTATAGCAACCGTAACAAAAAGAAAATAATAGGACTTGCAAAAAATTCGGATCATCTTTTTATTGAAGCGGCGTTTCTTGAAAATGACAGAGACATAGCTAAAAAAAAATATCACCTTACTGCTCATCAGGCCGGCAAATTAGCCGGCAAGGCCAATGTTAAACAATATACTCTTTTCCACTTCTCACCAAGATATACAGGAAAAGAATATCTATTAATAGAAGAAGCACGAGCCGCATTTGAAAAGTACACATCAGAAATCTCCTCAGAAACATATTAAGGAACGTGGACGAAATAACTTCCACAAGTAGGCGCACAGATTTGGGTCGAATTTGTTCGGTCTCAAATCCCAAAAGTTGAAGGAATAGCGAGCTATTTCAAGATTTTTGGGATTTGAGATCGGACAAAGGCGGCCTGAAGCTGTGCGCCTACTTGTGGAAGTTATTTCGTCCACGTTCCTAAGGGCTCGGTCAAAAATAACCTGGCATTTTTGCATCCCAACTTCAACCATATCTTTAATCAATAGAGTTGTTGCTCAATAAGATTTTTATGCAATATGTTGTGATTTTTGATTGAACATAACACTGCATATTGTATTTATTGCTTATTGGGCAACAACTCTAATCTTCATTCCCAAAAATCCTCGAAATAGCCTGCTATTGCATCAACTTTTGTGATCTGAGATCAAACAAATCCGACACAAATCTATGCGCCTACCTGGGGAAGTTAATTCGTCCACGTTCCTAACAGGAAATGATATGTACTTTTTTCCCTATTAATTGGAGTAAACTTTCATAATAAAGTTTGCGAATTATTTACTTTTCTTCCTATTTGCTTAAAAAGCATAAGTTTATCACGGAATTTAAAGAGCCCTAATTAATATGTAACTATTTAATATTAAAAATGATTTTTATTTAGATGGTTTCCCAATTTTTTTAATTTAATTTTTTTAATTTAATTTTTTTAATTTAATTTTTTTAATTTGGCATATTATTTGCTTTAAAAAATAGTGAACTGTCCTGCAGCAAGCTGCATGGAATTAGCCCGTAGAGATTAAAGCATACTAATTAGTATCTGCTGATTTTCTCTTTTCATAATAATTCAAAGCGGTTAGGGATTTTAAAATTATTTCTGTTTAAAGGGTGTTGTCCATAGTTGCTACTGTATATGGAAATCTGTTTTGAATGGCTATCAATGAATCCGAATGCAACCATGACTAACTACCTGTAAACATAGCAAAAGAGAAAATCAGCAGATACTAATTATATAACTCCGGTAATTTTAGGCCCTTATATAGTTTTTTCTGTTTGAATACGTAATTCATCAAACTTTAAGTGAAATTAATGAAATTTCGGGCAACATTTAAGCATTATAAGGAAAGGTCTATGAAAAAGCATCTAATTTTGTTGAGTTGTATTATTTGCGTGTTTTTATGCAGTACCATAAGCTATGCTGCTCTGTTAACATTTAGTGTTATGCCTGAGCTTGTGCCTGAGCCTGCTAGTATGCTCTTGCTTGGTTTCGGACTTATTGGATTCACGACTTATAGCAGAAAAAAATTGAAGAAACAGTAACGGCTACCAACTTAAAGCGGGACACTTTACGCTATTTTGGTTCTATGGTAATTTCGCAATCAAGCAAAATCTAAGCGGGTTGCCAACTGATTGAATTTACATGCTGTCCCGCCTTACGTTGGTAGCCAACAGTAACCAAATAAAAATAAATCACTAATCTGAAGTTCCCCGTAAAAATTTCCTAAAAAAGCTAAAAAAGTGCTATTATTGCAATAGGTTATATGACTTGCAATCCATTTTTGGGTGCAATTTTGTAGTCATGTAAATGCATGATTATTTATAAAAATTCCTTGACATCCGCATCTTAAAGTGGTATTTTTATAGTCATGTATATCGTTTCAGTTCCAAATCGTAATTCACCGCCGGCCATTTTGCTTCGAGAAAGCTATCGTGAAAATGGAAAGGTCAAAAACCGTACTTTGGCAAACCTTTCCAGTTTGCCGGCAAAGTCCATTGAAATCCTGCGTCGTTCACTCAAAGGCGAAAATTTCGTCTCGACGGAAGATGGCTTTAAAATTATTAAGGACGGCTCACCTGCCCATGGACATATATATGCTGTAATGACAGCAATGACAAAATTGGGTTTTTCAAGGCTTATTTCATCAAAAAGTTCGCACCAGCGCAACCTGGTTGTCGCCATGGTTGCGGCACGCATCCTTGAACCTAAATCAAAGGTGGCAACCACGCTCTGGTGGACTGACACAACCTTACCTGAAACATTGGGCATAGGTAGCGCTGATGAAGACGACCTTTATGAGGCCATGGACTGGTTACTTGAACGTCAGGAATGCATTGAGAAAAAATTAGCAGGACGCCATCTGGAAAATAATGGACTGGCTTTGTACGACCTGACCTCAAGTTATTTTGAAGGCGAGAAGTGTCCCCTTGCTGCCAGGGGAGATAATCGTGACGGGAAGAAGGGCAAACTCCAAGTCAACTATGGCCTGTTAACCAACCGGCTTGGCATCCCTGTTGCGGTATCCATCTTCAAAGGCAATACAAGTGATCCAAAGACGCTTCTGCCACAGGTCACCAAAATACGAGACGAATTTGGTATCAAAGAATTTGTTCTGGTTGGAGATCGCAGGATGTTGACGCAAAAGCAAATCAATGTCATCCGTGACATTGATGGTACAGGCTGGATTGGCGCACTTCGTCCCGAGGCAATCAAGAAGCTTGTCAATAGCCATGCGGTTCAGATGGGACTTTTTGACGAACGGAACCTGTTTGAATTGAAACACCCTGATTTTCCTGGCGAACGACTGGTCGCCTGTCGCAACGTGTATCTCGCTCAAAGGCGGGCAATCAAGCGAAAGAGCTTACTTAAAGCAACTGAAAGCGAACTCAACAAGGTCAGACAAATGGTCCTGCGAAAACGCTTACGCGGGAAGGAGATTGGCACACGTATTTACGGCATACTGAAGAAGTACAAGATATGCAGGCATTTTATACCCGAAATCAATGAAGATGGATTTGACTACAAATTCGATGAGAGAGGGCTTATTAAAGAACTGGCAGCAAAAAGCAATAGAGATCGGAAGTTGATCAAAAAACGGCTTAAAAGAATCGACTGCCACATTGATTCAATTGCCAGGCAACTGGCCAAAGTGAACCGCATGACCCAGAGAGGTCAACTGTATGGACAAGACAGAATCGGTGTTCGTGTTGGCAAGGTTGTCAATAAATACAAGGTCGGCAAGCACTTCAGACTTAATATTCGTGATAATGACTTCAGCTTTGAAGTTGACCAAAACAAGGTTCAGGAAGAGGCTGCTCTCGACGGTCTTTATATCGTACGGACCAGCCTTCCAGCTAAACGGATGGATACAGATGAAACGGTTCGCAGCTACAAGCAGCTCAGCCGGGTTGAACAAGCATTTCGTTCCTTCAAGACTATAGATCTCATGGTTCGTCCGATTCGCCATCGAATCGAAGACCGTGTTCGAGCGCACATTTTTCTCTGCATGCTCGCCTACTATGTACAATGGCATATGATGGAAGCATGGCGCCCTTTACTTTATGCCGACGAAGAACAAGAGGCCAAAGCCTCACGCGACCCTGTTGCACCAGCAAAACGTTCAGATTCTGCAATGCAGAAAGTGCATACCAAACGGCTTGATGATGGTTCACGAGTTCACTCCTTCCGCAGCCTTCTTGTCCACCTCAGAACAATTGTTCGTGTGACTTGTCGCTGCCTCGGAGAGGAAAACAAATCTTCAACTTTTACAATGGATACCACACCTAATCCCAAACAACAAAAAGCATTTGATTTGCTTCAAACGATACATTTGTAGTCAGAGCGATCACACCAAGCTTTTAGATAACCAACTGTAACCACAGGGCATTTATACTCATCAAAAAAGGGAACTTCAGAAACAACAGTAACCTATTGATTTCAAAATAAATTTTTAAAATCTTGGTGTGCAATTACTGACTACACTTAATTTCTCAATATTGTCAGCAAGTTATTTAATTTTAAAATACACATATTTTTTATTAAGTCAATCTTTATTGACCCCAATTTGAGCAATATTCGTCCCAATTTGAGTGATTTACATGACTACGAAATCACACCCAAGAGTTAAGTTTATCTTATAATATCATTAGGTTAATCATAAATTGGTTCAGGAACTTCAGTCTAACGAGATGGACATTTCTGCTGATGCACCGATTTCAATCCTTTTCAAATTTTCGCCCTACCCTATCCTCATCCAAATCATCGAAACCAGAAGTCCAGACCCTTCACGGCTCACTTGTCGGCACAGTGTAATCAAATCGACAGGGAAATGGATTGTTGCCGGACAGGGTAATCGTGACCGGCCCCAGCATAGAACTCTTTGAACCGTATTTAAATTAGAAACGGGGACAAAATAACTTCCACAAGTAGGCGCATAGATATGGGTCAGATTTGTTCGATCTCAAGTCACAAAAATTGATGGGATAGCAGGCTATTTTGATATTTTTGGGCGAGTCCTCGAGTCCTTAGGGCGAACGGCACAGCATATTTGGACGGCTGAAGAAATATACCGTTCAGCTAAAGCTGTACCGTTGCCGGCTTTACCTGGAAAACCTGAGCCCTATTATATACTTGAACGTGGACGAAATAACTTCCCCAACTATGCATCACAGCTTCAGGCCGCCTTTGTCCGATCTCAAGTCCCAAAAATATTGAAATAGCTCGCTATTCCTTCAACTTTTGTGATCTGAGATCGAAAAAATTCGACCCAAATCTGTGCGCCTACTTGGGGAAGTTAATTCGTCCCCGTTCCTTAAGGGAGCAGATTATAGAGTTCTTCATCTTCGTCCAGGTCTTCGAAAGCAGATGTCCAAACCCTTCCTACGAGGCGGTTTATCCCAAAGTATCTTGACGGTACACCTGTCGGCACAGTGTAATTAAAAGAATGGGTAATAGACTCATTGCCGGACAGGGTGATCGTGTTCGGCCCCACGATAGAACGCTCTGAACCGTCAGGGTGCCTGACAAAACTAGTAACATTTACCGTCTTCGGGTCAGCGCTCAAATTCGTGGCAGTAAGCTCATAGGAAAAAGACTCGCCAGGATGGATGTTTGTCGGGCCAAGTGGAACTACATCTATTGTCACCTCCGGTTCGAGCAGGAGGGAGTTGTAGATATTCAGCCGTCCTCCTGTTAAAACCGGCAGCCCTAATGGATCCGTCCCCTTCAGAAGCCGCCACTTGACTTCCATGTTCGTAAGTGTAAAATCCTGAGCCAGCAACAGAGCGGCAGCTCCGGCAACAAAGGGAGAAGCCATTGATGTGCCGCTGTATACGTCATAATTATTGCCCGGAAGTGTACTCAGGATTTTGTCCCCAGGTGCCGCCAGATCTACAGATTTGATGCCGAAGTTGGAAAAATAGGCCATCTGGTCATTGTGGTCTGTTGCCGCTACCGCAATGATGTTGTCCAGATTGTAGTTCGATGGGTAATGAGGAGACGTATCATTATTGGTTCCATCATTCCCAGCAGCAGCTGCAAAGACGCTGTGTGAAGCCCGGATGACCTCCTCCATGGCCTGGCTGGACGGACCGCCGCCATAGCTGTTGTTCGAGACCCGAACCCCAAAATCGGTGTAATATTCAATGGCCTCCATTATGTCCGAATCATTGGCAGTACAGAAGATCCCCAAAAACGCCCCGAAGCAACGGAGAGGCATAATCTGGACATCCCAATTCACGCCAACCACAGCGACACCATTGTTACCCACGGCCCCAATTATGCCTGCCACATGAGTTCCGTGGCCTCCACAGATCGGGCTTGTATCCGTGGGATCGTTATCATTATCCCGGAAATCCCATCCATTGACATCGTCGATATATCCGTTATCATCGTCGTCAATGCCGTTACCCGGAATTTCCCCGGGATTAGTCCAGAGGTTTGCCGCCAGATCCTCATGCGTCAGATCAATACCTGAATCAACGACAGCCACAACCATAGAAGATGAACCTGTTTGTAAATCCCAGGCTTCAGGGGCATCAATGTCCGCATCAGGTGTCCCACCTGTTTGGCCTGTGTTGTTCAGTGCCCACTGCTCGGAATAATCAGGATCATTTGGCGTCCGATTGAGATAGCGGATGTAGTTCGGCACAGCATACCCCACAAGTGGACTTCGGCTGAGTCGTTCGATCATTTCCTGCACTGTCAGATTAGAACGAAACTTTAGATGATGGATTTTTGTCCTCTTCAAAACTTTGACGGTCTCAAGACCAAATTTCAATTTCAGTGAGACCACAGCCTCCTTGTTCACCTCTGCTTTAAACTTGACCAAAACATCGTCCAGGACGTACTCTGTCCCCCCCGGCTGAGCAATGGCCAAACCTGAGAGTGCAACGACTGCGCACACCACTAAAGAGATTAAGCTCATAGAACATAAGATTTTTTTCAACATGGTTACCTCCTTTTGTTTAATTGTACAAAATTGTACAGGCTCAATACCCTGTGCTGAAACAGGATAAAAAGATTAAAATCTGTATCCTGATTTAACTTATATCTGCCATATAATAATTGCAACCTAAACATAATACAATAAGGTATAGCTCTTTTTAAAAAAATTCGAGGCACTACTTCTTGGGCCAAACCCCTATTTTCTATTCCAGTGCGCACGACAGCTTGAATGGCGAGATCAATGCTCCCATGTTCGGACTGCCGTGAAAAATACCCTGACCGTTCAAACATGGCCACCACTCGCCGTCTGCCAAGATCACTGGCTTGTCGAGTGTTCCACGAATGAATACATATTTGGTCGGGTGCGCGAAGTATGCGGACGGCATCAGGTCAACCCAAATGAAAAGTGTATCACAGTCCATCTTTAACGAGGCGCCGTTTGGACCATCCGATATCACATCGCCCTTCTTCAGTTCCACAGGATACAAATAGGTTATTATTTGATCAAGCTGGTAAGGCGAGACTGAGCAGCTTTTGTTGGGACTCCCGTATAGCACCTGCTGCCCGTTAAGGTAAGGCCACCATTCACCATCGTGAACAACTATAGGCTGCTTATCGTGGTCGCGTATAAAAATATACTTGGTAGGATGAGCAAAGTCTGCATCGGGCATTAAGTCAACCCAAATGAACAAGGTATCAGATTGAATCTTGAAAGAAGGTCCGTGCTTTCCATCAGAAAGTACATCGCCTTGCTTTAATTCCACGGGATACAGATACGCAATAACGCATTCACATTGTTCGCCGGCTATGGCTTTTAGCTCCAGACAAAGCGCTAACAAAAGCATAACCGATGTAATAACCAGGGATACTGTTATTTTCCGGTTCATAACATCCTCCTTTACAGAAATCGGGTTTTTAGGCATATTCTCTCAGTTACAGTGACTCTGCAAAGTCACTGCTGATCGTCTTAATCATTAAAGTTTGGGCACATTCTGGTCTCCCAACCCTCAGGCACTACCACTGCCTGAGTTGGAATCACTTTAAAGGAAAAGTAATCTTCATTGATAACGCCCTCATCCGGTTTGCCAACATAACCGTGATACGTGTAAGGTCCAAGTGGCGCGTTGCCAGGTATGGTGTGCGACAGGTATCCGGATTTTGATTCATAAGGCTCCAGAGTAACCATATAGGGGCCAAAGAGATAACCCAAAAGCGGGTAGATATTCCCATTGGGTAATGTAACCTTCGTAGCAAAGTAGATGGTCTGAACCTCATCGGTATTGTTAACGACAACAACCTCAATGTTCAATATCCCTCCACAAGGCACTGTAGTAGAATCAGGCGCAAGAGTCAACTCAACTGCCGCTGATGATAAATCACCGTCAAATTTTGAAACAAAAACATCACTATAAGCATCAAAGCTTTCATCATAGGCGCCGGGTGTTGTGGGAAAGTCGGATGACCCTGTATTACCGGTTACATATACATCTCCGGTTTCAGCAATGGCAATGGAATTGCCAAAATCATAAGAACCTCCGCCAATGAATGTGCTTGCCAGAAGGGGGTCTATTATGAGTGGTCTTTTTTTATCATAAGGAACGTGGACGAAATAACTTCACCAACTATGCATCATAGCTTCAGGCCACCTTTGCCCGATTTCAAATCCCAAAAGTATCAAAATAGATAGGCTATTCCATCAACTTTTGTGACTCGAGATCGAACAAATCTGACCCAAATCTATGCGCCTACTTGGGGAAGTTATTTCGTCCCCGTTCCTAACGCAAAAAAGATTCTTGGCGGAACCGAATCTACTTCTGTTTATGATCTTCATCGCAGACTTCCTTGTTAGCCCTCTTAAAAAAAACGAACATTGACATTTTGGTATCACATTGATATTATATTTATATGGCACGAAAAATCAGACAACTTATTAAGGATCTTGAAAAAGCAGGTTTTATTAATCGAGGTGGCAAGGGTAGCCATCGTAATTTTATCCATCCCAAAGGAATCGGCATTACAGTTTCCGGAAAACTTGGGAATGATGCAAAACATTATCAAGAAAAAGAAGTTGAGATGAAAATAAAGAGGTCTAAAAAATGAATAAAAAAGACCATTATCTAAAAATTGTTGAATGGTCGGATGAAGATCAATGTTATGTTGGTTCAATTCCTGGCTGGATTGGTAAATGTTGTCATGGCAACAACGAAGAAGAAGTTTATCATGAATTATGTCAAATACTTGAAGAATGGATTGAAATTTATGAAGAAGATAATATGCCTTTACCGTCGAGTATTACTTCAAAGAAATTTTCTGGTAAATTTCAATTACGAATTGATAGTGACTTGCATAAAGCACTTACTATTAGGGCAATGCAAGCAAACGAAAGTTTAAATAATTTTTGTGGAAAAATATTAAAAAAAACAATTTTACAACCTGATATATCAAAGGCTAACAAAAAAATTCAGCGGACGCAAAAAGCCGCGCCGCTGATTTAGGCGTTAATAGTTCTTTCTTGAATCAGTTTGACTTATATATCTATCGTATCATTGCTGATAGACTCCGATTCAAAAGATTACCCGAACCTTATACAGCTCATCAAGAACATCTGCCTTTACAACGGCTTACAAGATACCGTCGGCTACCAACTTAAAGTGGGACACTTTTCGCCATTTTGGCTCTATAGCAATTGGGCGTATCCACGAATTGTGGGAAACATCATTTTGTCCCGTTAGGGACATCCGAAAATAGCCCGACAATTTATTGTCGGGATGA
>JABZFQ010000268.1 GCA_014237365.1 Desulfobacteraceae bacterium
AGTTCTTCTATCAGGGATTTTTTTGCTTCATTTACTATAAGTGGAGCCCCTCCTTTTGCCACCATTACAGGATCTACAACAAGCTTGTTTATTCCATATTGCCGCAGCTTTTTAGAAACCACTCTTATTATTTTGGAATTGGCCAGCATCCCGGTTTTGGCTGCATCAATTCCTATATCTGTGGCCACGGAATCAAACTGCTTTTCTACAAAATCTTCCGGGACCTCATAAACTCCCTGTACGCCAAGAGTGTTTTGAGCGGTCAAGGCAGTTATGACACTCATCCCGAATCCGCCCAAGACGGTGATAGTCTTCAAATCCGCCTGTATCCCCGCTCCTCCGCCTGAATCCGATCCGGCGATGGTCAGAACCCTGCTAACGCCCATGACTTATCTCCTTGAGTCGAGACTTTTGCAAAACGTCCCCTTTTGCCCAAATAGCGCTAAAGCTTCACTTCGTGCCGGCGTCAGGCTATGTAAGCTGTTAAGCTGCTGAGCTGATAAGCTGTTATGCCTTTTTATCTTATGAGCTTAAGAGCCATCACCTATAAGCTAAGCTGTATTCCTGCATTTAAAATTTTCGTCTTCCTTGAACTTGAACAAAATTGAACATTTTTCAAAGGTCTCGAGTTAATCCTGTAAATAAAAAAAGGCCGATACCTTCCTTGCCGGAGATATGGCCCTTTGAAAATGAAAACGTAACAAAATTTTAGTTTCCGCTCCCTACGCTGGTATAATCCAGGTCAGGTTCAAAGGGTATTTTCTCAGCCAGACAGGCACCCCTGCAATTATTATATACTTACCTCAACTGTCTCATATAATCAAGTAGATTATTGATGACAAAGTAAAAAATCCAACTTCGTTTTTACCCATATCTTTCGGATGTGTTTTGTCACCATAAAATTTTATGTACCGCAATATTCAGGAAGAGTAAGACTGTTCGGTCATGTACATAGTGATAATATCGTAAAACTTCACTGACTTGATCCATTAAACGATATTCCAGATTCGGTTTAAATTTCATCTTGATTTCCATATTTTTCATTATATTATATTATATTGTTAATATGTAAAATTTAATAATAGATAAAAAAGTTAAAAAATTCAAGAGAAATATTTACCTTAGTTGAACTTAATATACGAATACGTGGAAACATTTTCCAGATATATAATCCTATATCATGGAAAAATTTTACATTTATCAACAGTGTTAGCAACCATTGGCAACAATATGTTTTAAGTAAAGCAAAAATATGTTTATGGATAGGAATCCACCACAAAAGGTGAAAAAGATACTCCGTCAGGAGGTTCGGTTCGCACGCCCAGTTCCCGACTGCGCGAACCCGATCCTAACCTTCCATCATTTTGATCCCCCTTGGTGTGATAAACAGCATCATAATCCTGAAGGCATGATAGCTTTATGCAGATCACACCACGATCTTGCAGATGCTGGCAACTGGACACGTTCACAACTTTGTAGTTTCAAACAAAACCCACCCAATCTTGAATTAATACGAAAGAAGTTCCTTTGGGCTGATTCAAAAGTACTATATCGATTAGGGGGTAACTATGCTGCGAATTGCCCATATATACTAACAATTTCTGGGGTTCCAATTATTTGGCACACTACCTCACAGGATGGCCGAATTTTATTTTGTTTGGATATTCGAAACGAGGAAAACTTCCAGATTCTTTTTATAGAAGAAAATTTTCTGTCTACAGAATATACTAAAATTGAGGATTTATCCATAAACACACATGAGAATCTTTTGAAGGTTTGGCTTGGAAACCATAAGGTTGGGTTAGAACTTCGCCTTAGGCACTTATCACTGGATGAGTTAGCAGCTCAATTGGATAAAGATGTGACAAAAGCTTTATCGACACTTGAAAAATTTTTACCAAGCAATCTGCTGGAGACCATGCCCAAACCCGATGTGTCCTTCGTTCTTGATTTTGCTGAAAGAGAATGTCTCAACACTGACAACAAAATAGCCATATTAGATTTTCTCAAAGCGACTCTCTTTGGACGAGGCAAATGCGTTAAAATACGTAATGGAATAGTAACAGGTTCAGAATTTCACTTTTGTTTTTCGCATAACAACGGTGGGGCAGCTTTTGCCCTCTAAAGAGACATAAAAAGTTGCCATTCATTTGAGTGGACGCGGAAAACAGCCAGGCCTCGTCGGGCAAGGCATTAGGCCGCGCCACTCAATTCAAACATTATGCAAATAAGGAAATTATGAAATGATAAACGTAATTGCATCAATACACATTAAAGAAGGTCGATTGTCAGAGTTTATTGAGATTTTCAAATCCAATATTCCAAATGTTCTTGAAGAGAAGGGATGTATAGAGTATGTGCCAACCATTGACGTCCCTACAGGTTTACCCCCTCAGGAGTTGAATAATAATGTTGTAACAATAATCGAGAAGTGGGGTAGCTTAGAGGATTTACAGGCACATCTATCAGCACCACATATGCTTGCATATAAAGAAAAAGTTAAGGATCTTGTTGATAAAGTGTCACTTAAAGTACTGGGAGAAGCATAACCTGTCAGCTCAGGTGACAGCCAGGGCCGAGCCGTTTTGGAAAGATATTTGGAAATTTAAAATTTATAGTATTTATTGAAGTCAGTGGAAGTCCTGGCTGCCCCTGACCGCTATCGTTCGACAAAGAGGAAAATACACATGGAGATTAAATTTACCCATGTCAGATTGCTGGTTAAAGACTACCAGTTATGTTTTCGGTTTTACCGTGACATGCTTGGATTTAAAGCTATATGGGGTGATGAAAGTGGTGGATATGCCGATTTTGAAACCGGTAGTGCGATCATAGCGCTGTTTGGTCGCAATGCCATGGCAGATGCAATTGGTCAATCCGGCCTACCATTCGAGGCTGCCGCTCAGGACACGGTTTCGCTCATTTTTGAAGTTCCTGATGTAGACGAAGCCACGCAAGAACTGAAGGCCAAAGGCGTTGTTTTTGAGACTGAGCCGACAGACCGCTCAGTGTGGGGCATTCGCACCGCTCATTTCAGGGACCCTGACGGTAATTTAATTGAGATTAACCATGCCTTAACCTAAGGAACGGGGACGAAATAACTTCCCCAACTATGCATCACAGCTTCAAGCCATCTTTGCCCGATCTTAAATCCCAAAAATATCAAAATAGCCTGCTATTCTATCAACTTTTGTGATTTAACGAAGAAATGTGCCGAGATCTTGATGCAGCAAGGTTTGCGAAAAGCGTAGGCATACCAATGGAGATGTCGAGACTTTTCGCAAGTCCTTGATGCGCAAGAGATTGGTGCAGGTCGAGTAAAAAATCGCTCAATTTAGTTAAAGTGAATCAGAAAACGAATAGAAAACGCAGAACATGTCAGTGCAGTTGACAGCCAGGACCTCGCGGCTTTTGGTTTTATCGGTGTTTTGTGTTTCGTGGCTTTTGCGTAAGGACTTGTTTCCCTGGCTGCCATTGACTTCTGGGTTATATTAAGCATAGCGGCAGGAAAGTCCGTGCGTTTGACACGAATTAAGCAATTTGCTACAGTCTGGAAAAAAAGGAGGTTCTCCAATGATGATGCCTGTAACAAAGAATGCTGCTCCATCAAAAACGTCTTCATTTATTCTACC
>JABZFQ010000231.1 GCA_014237365.1 Desulfobacteraceae bacterium
CGGATTTTCCGGAGGTTCGAATCGTTTTGCACATTCCACCAATATCTCGCATATATCACAGAGCGGGGAACCATCCCCGAAAATCAATAACTTTGTTCTATTTTGGTTACACTCAATTTGTTTGATCTCGGATCACAAAAGTTGATAGAATAGCTTACCTATTTTGATATTTTTGCGATTTAAGATCGGGCAAAGATGGTTTGAATCTGTGATGCATAGTTGGGGAAGTTATTTCATCCCCGTTCCTTATGGGTATTATTTTTCAAAGACTCAGCATAAATCATTACTGGATGTTTGACAACAATTGGATCTCCTGATTTTGAAAGCATGTCGGCAATTTGAATCATACAGGCAGGGCACCCTGTGGCCACCACAGAACAACCTGTTGATTTAATATTATCGCGTTTACGCTTTCCAATTTTAGCTGAAAGATCATAATACTGCAAATTAAAGCTTCCCCCAAACCCACAACACCAGTTGGATTCGGGCATTTCTCTTAGAAGGCACTTTGAATTCGCTTTAATGAGTGCTCTGGGTTCGGTTGATACACCCAAAGATTTTGATAGATGGCACGGATCATGATAGGTTACAATCTTGTTTTCATTTATATGATAATTTTCATTTTTAAGCCCCACTTTTGATACTAAAAACTGATTAATATCAAGAGTTTTTTCAGCAAGTGCTTCAACCCTGGACATGATCCCGGCGGACTGATTTTTTATTATTGCAGGCCATATCTTTTTTATCATGAAAGTACAGGTGGCACATGCAGTGACCAGATAGTCAAATTCAACGATATCAAGGAGTTCCAGGTTGTGTCGCACCAGCCGGCCAAACGTAACCGTGTCTCCGGATGAAACAGCCGGAGCGCCGCAACATCCTTCTCTCTTTGGTATAAATATACCAACTTCGTGATAATTAAGCACGTCGATAACTGCTTCAGCAACTTGGGGGAAGATCTTATCAATAAGGCAACCGACAAAAAAAGCCACCTTTAACCGGGATTTGCCGGGATATGAATTTAGAGCCGGGACCATGCGGTGGAACGGCACAGGTGCAAGGGGTTTAAAATGCCTGTTCTGTATTAAAGGTGATTCAAAGCGTGCACATGAAGTGCCTAAATTTTTGCTGGCCGGTTTTGTAAAAAATTTTTGAATTCTCGGCAAGAATTCCATCAACATGTCAAAAGTATAAGGATTGGCCAGCATAATCCTTAAAATTGTTTTTTTTGCAGGAGACAGACCAATGAATTGTGTAAGGATTGCACGAGCTTTAATAAAAATTTCCAGCACGTTTACTCCGCTTGGGCAGTTAGCCACACACGAGCCGCAAAGAAGGCAGCGACAAAGACGTTCATAAACTCCCTTTGGATCCTTAAACATTTCCTCAGCAAGACCTTCGAGCAAGGCCAGTTTCCCACGAGCGACATCAGCTTCAATGCCGGTCTGATCAAAAAGAGGACATACAGCCTGACACATCCCGCATCGATTGCAGGTCTTTAGCTGGTGTTCCAATTCCCTCATAAGAAGGGCAAGCTTTTTTATGCCGGACATATAGATAAAAAACCCTAAATTTAAAATCCCATGCTTGTTTGAACACAGTGAAATTATTTGTCTGAAAGTCTATAGCATAATTATAATTTTGTTTCATCTTGCATTAACAAGATAATTATAATATTTTAAAATCTTGCTGAATTAAAGAACGTGGACGAAATAACTTCCCCAACTATGCATCACAGCTTCAGGCCGCCTTTGCCCGATCTCAAATCCCAAAAATATTGAAATAGCTTGCTATTCCTTCAACTTTTGTGCTTTGAGATCGAACAAATTTGACCCAAAGCTATGCGCCTACTTGGGGAAGTTATTTCGTCCCCGTTCCTAAGGAGGATTTTTGATGGAAATTACTAACAAAGGCGAGGTTATGCATCTCCTTAATTTTGAAGATAAAGAAATAATACTTTTAGGAACAGCCCATATATCCAGGGAAAGCGTGGATCTGGTTAGCTCGGTTATTGAGGAGGAAAAACCGGACTGCATCTGCGTCGAGCTTTGCCAATCCAGATACCAGGCTATCAGTCAAAAGGATAAATGGCAAAAGATGGATATAATAAAGGTAATTAAGGATAAAAAAGCATTTCTTCTCCTTTCCAACCTTCTTCTTGCTTCATTTCAAAAACGAATTGCCAGGAAATTAAATTTAAAAGCCGGCGAGGAAATGATAAAGGCCATTGAAAAAGGAGAAGCAATTGGAGCAAAAATACATCTTGCAGACAGAGATATTCGTATTACCTTGTCAAGAACCTGGCGCATAATGGGTCTCTGGGATAAGCTAAAACTGCTGTTTCAGTTTATCTTGTCGCTGGGAGGAGTTGATGAAATCAGCGAAGAAGAAATTGAAAAAATGAAGCAGCAAGATGCCCTTCAGCTTATTCTTGCAGATATAGAAAAATCACTTCCGGTGCTGAGAAATATACTTATAGACGAAAGGGACCAATATCTTGCATATAAAATAAGGACGGCTCCTGGGAAAAAAATAGTAGCAGTCGTCGGCGCGGGACATGTGGCAGGCATAAAAAAGTACTGGAATGTAGATACAGATATAAAGGGTCTTGAGGAAATTCCATCCAAAAGTCTGGCCTCCGGTCTTTTTAAATGGGTTATTCCTTTTGGCATATTGTTGCTTTTTATCTTTGGCTTTTTCTGGGGAGGATATGATACAGGAACTCACATGATAACGTGGTGGATTTTAGCAAACGGGCTTTTGGCTGGAATAGGAGCCATAATAGCTCTGGCCCATCCTCTTACAGTGCTGTCTTCCATTCTGGCAGCGCCTTTAACTTCTTTAAACCCAATGATAGCCGCAGGCTGGGTTTCCGGGATTGTGGAAGCTGTTGCAAGAAAACCAAAAGTTAAGGACTTTGAAAACCTTACGGAAGATATACTTTCTGTAAAGGGTTTCTGGAGAAACAAAGTAACCCGTATTCTTCTAGTGGTAATATTTACCAATCTCGGCAGCACTCTGGGCACCTTTGTTGCCATACCATTAATGCTAAAAGTATTGTAAGAGCTTGAATCAAAAGAGTGTAACCAAAATAAAACAATGCCATCTTGATGATGGTTCCCTATTATGTGATACAATTCGTTTTCAAATAACGTAGGGGCAACGCCTGTGGTTGCCCTTCCGCCCTGT
>JABZFQ010000076.1 GCA_014237365.1 Desulfobacteraceae bacterium
AGATCACAAAAGTTGATGGAATAGCGAGCTATTTCAATATTTTTGGGATTTGAGATCGAACAAAGGCGGCCTGAAGCTGTGATGCATAGTTGGGGAAGTTATTTCGTCCACGTTCCTAAGTTCTTACTTTTTAAATGTCGTCAACTGATCAACCTCTTGAATTTATTAACCTCTTGCCCATTAAAGGTTTGTGGTAACAGTTATTTTTTACCTGCTGGATTCTATATTGATTATGGGGCTTATTAATGATATAGACTTTCAGATAATTAATTTCACTGCGTTAGGAACGTGGACGAAATAACTTCCCCAAGTAGGCGCACAGATTTAGGTCGAATTTGTTTGATCTCAGATCACAAAAGTTGATGGAATAGCGAGCTATTTCAATATTTTTGGGATTTGAGATCGAACAAAGGCGGCCTGAAGCTGTGATGCCTAATTGTGGAAGTTGTTTTGTCCACGTTCCTTCTCAGTCGTCGACGTATAACTAATACGCCTTCCTCCTTCTATCCTTGCGAAATTAATTATCTGAAAGTCTATATAAAAATATTTTTAGATTATTATAGACTAAAAAAATAACCTGTATGAGACTTTTGGTATTTAAAAATGGAATTAAAAAAGCTTAAAGAAAAAAAAGAAAATAACAAGCAAGGCAAAATTCGAGAATTTAAAGTAGGTGATCTTGCAGTCTATCCTGCCCACGGAGTTGGAAAGATAAAAGCTATTGAAAGTAGAGTTGTAAACGGCGAAAAACATGATTTTTATATCCTTAAAGTTTTTGAAAAAAGCATGGTTATAATGATTCCAATCTGTAATGTAGAATCAGTCGGTTTGAGAGATGTAATAAGAGAACAAGAAATCCCTAAAGTTTACGAAGTTATAAAAAAAGATAGAGACTCGCTTATTGATAGCCAGACCTGGAACCGCCGTTACAGAGAATATATGGATAAGATAAAAACCGGTTCTCTTTATGATGTAGCAGAAGTTTTTAGAGATCTTTATTTTCTGAAAATAACAAAGAATCTATCCTTTGGAGAGCGCAAGCTTTTTGATACAGCAACGACACTGTTATTAGGTGAACTTTCAACAGCCAAAAATACTGACGAAGAGACTATAATGTCAGAAATTGAGTCTCTATTTAATGATCCTCTATAGACTTTCAGATAATTAATTTCACAAGGATAGAAGGAGGAAGGCGTATTAGTTATACGTCGACGACTGATAACGCAGTGAAATTATTTATCTGAAAGTCTATAAATACTTTCTATCACAACAATGCTCTACAAAGGCGCTTTTACCATTCTTGTTAATGAACACGAATCCGGCAGGCGCCTTGATGTAATTATTGCGTCCCACATTTCCAATTATTCACGATCTTTCTTGGCCGGTCTCATCCAAAAAGGAGAAATACTGGTTCAGGGAGAAGTTAAAAAGCCCGGCTACCGGGTAAAAACCAGTGAAAACATCAGCGTTAATATTCCCCCTCCCGAACCGGTTCTATCAGAACCCGAGCCCCACAATATAGATATCCTTTACGAAGATAAGCATATAATAGTAATAAATAAGGAACCTGGGCTTGTTGTTCATCCCGCACCCGGCCATAATAAAGGAACACTGGTAAACAGACTTCTTTATCACTGCCCTGAGATTAAAGGCATTGGAGAAAAACTCAGGCCGGGAATTGTTCACAGGCTTGATAAAGATACCTCGGGGACCATAGTGGCTGCAAAAAATGAAGCGGCGCATATCAATCTTGCGGCACAATTCAAGTCAAGAAAGATAATAAAGATTTACCTTGCATTAGTCCATGGTGTTGTAAAATCCAAATCAGGCTTAATTTCACTGCCAATCGGCAGGCATCCTTTTGACAGAAAAAAGATGTCAACTATAAGCCGAAAAAGCCGTTCAGCCAAAACATTCTGGAAAGTAATCGAACGCTTTAACGGTGCAACATTTCTTGAGCTTGATCTAAAAACAGGACGCACACACCAGATCCGTGTTCATTGCGCTGCAATCAACCATCCTGTTATAGGCGACCCTGTTTATAGTGGCAAAAAGGCTGCGAAAAACCTCCCGGCATCTGTACCAAGGCAGATGCTTCATGCGTGGCGGCTTGAATTCAAGCACCCTGCGACCGGAAAAGCAATGTCTTTTGAGTCCCCTATCCCACCAGACATGGAAAAACTTATTGAAATATTGCGGAATAATGCTCAACCTGTACCTGCTCAGGTTCAAAGTTCCAACCCCCTTCCCTGAAAGAATGCCTGAAATTTACTTGACTTTTAAAAATTTATTTCTCTTCTCTTCTCTTCTTCAGATGTAAACTGTATGACCGGCAACCGTAAACCGTGAACAATTACCCCGAACACAAACCAATAAGAAGGAGGAACATTATGAGATTAAGGTCGATTTTTATTCTTGGGATTATCTTTTTGTTGAGCGTTCCAGTTATCGCAGAAGGCAGAACCTGCTGGAAAAAATCGGATAATAATCCTGTTCTGGATCAAGGCCAGAATGGAAACTGGGATGATTATTATGTATTGGATCCTACCGTGCTTCGAGGGCCTGCAGGTTATCAGATGTGGTACACAGGCTTTGATGGTAGCACCTGTCAGATGGGCTATGCTACCTGGGACGGGTTTTCTCAAGAATGGGACAAACTGGGCAAGGTGGGATGGCCTGTCCTCAGCTTCGGGCCTCCAGGGGCCTGGGACGACAGCTATTTGTACGGTTGTAGCGTGCTGCATAAAGGCCGGGATATATCACATGTGGTATACCGGATACGACGGGAGCTATTACCGCATCGGCTACGCCACATCGACAGACGGGATAGCCTGGGAAAAATATGACTGCAATGGGGGACCAGTCCTTTGCGGTAAAGAAACATTATTATATAAAAAGGATACTTTTACACCGGTTGCCAGGCAATTGCCGAAGTGCTGAGCGCTGGTGAAAGGTTGACATAAGGAACGTGGACGAAATAATTTCCCCAACTATGCATCACAGCTTCAGGCCGCCTTTGTCCGATCTCAAATCACAAAAATATTGAAATAGCTCGCTATTCCATCAACTTTTGTGATCTGAGATCGGGCAAATCTGATCCAAATCTATGCGCCTACTTGCTGGCTGCTTTAAAAAAAACCGTTATTTTTTAAAAAAAAGGGTTGACATCTTTCGACTGAAAACGCCTTTCTTAAAAATCTATCCAAAACATCCGGTGGTCACTACAAAGCAATGCAGGTTTGTAAATGCCGCCCTGTCTTGCTTTGTAAACACCTGATTTTTCGCCATGTGCAGCAAGCAGCTATGATATGCAACTTATTGAAATAATTGATCTGCACTGTTTTGTAGGGACCACCCAAAATTCGAAGTTGGACGTTCGATGTTCATTCTTTTCGGTAAACCTTCCACAGTCCATCCGACGCAAAAATAAAGTAGCGCTTATGGGGGAGGGTATTTCTAAACCTGTGTTGCTTTGCAGAGATTATCCAAATTTTTTCATAAACCGAACAATAATTATAGAATTATTTTCCCAAAATTATGAACTAAAATACATATTTTCTTTTTGGGTGAACGAGACGTATCATGAATAATCAATTGAATTAATTATAAATAATAAAAAATTTGAAGTAGGTATTGGTGGGCACGTTTCTTGCTTTGACTTCTATAAACACTTTTCTTGAAGAATGGAGGATGCTCTTTTTGTTAATACTCTCATTTAGAAATATGTTTTATTTTCAACACATAATTCTCTTCTGCTTTTTTCTTTTTTTTCAAGCCTGAACAATTACTTTTCAATCACCAACCCGAACACAAACCAATAAGGAGGAAGATTATGAAATTAAGGTCGATTTTTATTCTTGGGATTATTTTTTTGTTGAGCCTTCCTGTTATCGCGGAAGGCAGAACCTGCTGGAAAAAATCAGATAACAATCCTGTCCTGGATCGAGGCCCGAATGGGAACTGGGATGATTATAATGTATTGAACCCTGCCGTGCTTCGAGGGCCTGCAGGTTATCAGATGTGGTACAGAGGCGATGACGGGAGTAATATTCGGATGGGCTATGCGACCTGGGACGGATTTTCTCAAGAATGGGACAAACTGAGCAAGGTTGGAGGGCCTGTCCTCAGGCTCGGGCCTTCAGGGTCATGGGACGACTACTATGTGTATAATGTTAGCGTGTTGTATGTGGCAGGGATCTATCATATGTGGTATTCCGGGTATGACGGGGGCCATGTGCGGATCGGCTACGCCACATCAATAGACGGGATTGCATGGGAAAAGTATGACTGCAATGGGGGACCCGTCCTTGACCTGGGCACTTCAGGTGAATGGGATGACTACCATGTTTGTAACCCTTCGGTCTTGTATGACGGTACCACCTTCCATATGTGGTATGCCGGATGTGACGGATCTTACTACAGGATCGGTTATGCCACCTCCACCGATGGGATTAAATGGGACAAGCATAACGGCAATGGAGGACCCGTCCTTGACCTGGGCGCATCAGGTGAATGGGATGACTACAGTCTTTATTCTTCCTGTGTCCTTTCCACCCCTTCCGGTTATGAGATGTGGTATACCGGATATGACGGTTCGAATGACCGGATCGGTTATGCAGAGAGCCCTGACGGATATACCTGGACCAAGTCGTACGAGAATCCGGTTCTCGGTCTTGGGGCCGGGGGAACCTGGGACGATGTGCACGTTCTGTATCCCTCGGTGTACAGAGATCCCCAGGGCCGGGCTCATATGTGGTATGCCGGGAACGACGGGAGCTATTACCGCATCGGTCATGCCACTGCGGACCTGTGGGTGGAGTTTGAATCCCAGGCAGAGATCATCACCCTTCCTGCCACAGGCGGTGTGATCAACTACAGTATGGAGATAGGAAACTATTCCACTTCCGGCAAAAGCGGTAATTTCTGGGTGGACCTTGTTTATCCGGACAACAGCCGTGAGCTTCTGCACCAGATAGGGGGCACAGCCGGGACATGTGAGGTCCTGAACTTTTCCTACAGCGACTATATCCCGTCAAATTATGCGGACGGGACCTACACACTGGAAGCCAATATCGGAAGCTATCCAAATCCGACGATGACAGATACCATGACGTTCATCAAATCCTCTTGTGATTAGCTGTATTGCAGTGAAAAAGTTGGGTATTAGGGTATTGGGAACTGGGGAATGGGAGGGGAATCACCCCGCTAGTTGTAGAAAAATTCTGTCAGGAGTATGGTTGATAGTGACAGTTTACGGTTGTCGGTTTACAGTTTAGGAACGTGGACGAAGTAACTTCCACAACTATGCATCACAGCTTCAGGCCGCCTTTGTCCGATCTCAAATCCCAAAAATCTTGAAATAGCTCGCTATTCCTTCAACTTTTGTGATCTGAGACCGAACAAATTCGACCCAAATCTATGCGCCTACTTGTGGAAGTTATTTCGTCCACGTTCCTTACGGTTTTATGTTTTGAGCAACCGTGAACCGTGAACCGTAAGATGAACAGTGACTACGATTAGATATGAGAAACTTTGTCCGCTAATTTTTCATAAAAGAGTTTGAATCCATTTTTTGAACATAATATCCTGGATTTGATAGTTTTTATTTTTGTAAACAACATCTTTCTTTATTAGCACCTCTAATGCCCTGGTAATTTGAGAACCGCTTTTTAAATCAACTGATTGAATAGCATTGGCGTAAAAAATTTCTTTACCATCTGTAGACACTATCAATTTAAGTGTCTTTTTCTGATTGGCTGTCAGTGATTCCCACAGGTTTAAGAATTCGTGATAATGTCTTTGAAGGATTTTAAATTCTATTTTATTTAAGGTTTCCGGTGAAATTTCCGGTTCATCCCATAAAAAATAAAGAAACTGTTGTACATACATGGGATGATTTTCACATCG
>JABZFQ010000291.1 GCA_014237365.1 Desulfobacteraceae bacterium
GCCAGCTCTCCTGACATGGCATTCTGATAAATGGCTACAGTCATTGTTTCGGTTCTAAAGGGAATGCAGCCCGCCACCATGGAAGTCGCGCCAAACTCTCCCAGCGCTCTTGCCCAGGTCATAATCATGCCGGTATAGATGCCGTTTCTCGCCAGCGGGAGTAGAATCGTTTTAAACGTATAAAATTTTGACGATCCCAGGGTCAATGAGGCATTGATGACATTTTTATTTATTGATTCAAACGCGTCCCTTGCTGATTTAATTAGAAACGGAATCGAAACAAAAAGCTGCGCAATTATAATTCCCTTTTTAGAAAATATCAGATCGATTCCGTGGTTGCTTAACATGCCGCCAAACTTACTGTTTCCTCCCAGCAGAATCAGAAGGGCCAGACCCGCAACCAGGGGGGGCATGCAAATAGGAAGATCAACCAGTGTATCTAATATCTCTTTGCCTTTAAAGTCCTTCATGGCAAGCAAATAGGCCACGGGGATTCCTAAACATAACGCAAGAAAGACTACTGTCAGCGATGTTTCAAGACTTATGAGAACCGCTGACAAGACTAATGGAGACTTGAGCTGACATACCAGTTCTCCTAACGAAGTCGTTGTAAAAAGAGCAAGTATAGGAAGTACAATCAGGCACACAAAGATGCCTACAATAAGCGATACAGCCAGGTCAAAGCAAAGACTTTTCATTTATTCCACCACTTCAAAACCATGTTTTTTGAAAATTGCCTTACCTTCAACGCCCAGGAGATAATTAATATATTCGTTTGTTTCTTCTTTATGTTTTACCATCTGGCAGACCGGAATAATACTCCTGACATTATACTGCTCAGGGATGCCAACAATTCTGACCCTGCCGGACTGAACCGCATCTGCTTTCCAAACAATAGAAGCATCCGCATTATTCCCTTCAATCCATAACACCAGTTGCTTAACTGCTTGTCCCTTTGCCCTTACATTCATTCTTGATTCTTCGAGACCTGCTTTTTTAAATATTGCGGCAGAAGCGTCACCTATGGCAGCGGCCCTGTCATCACCCAATACGAGCCGGTTGTTGCTATTGAGAAAATCACCAAGTGAGTTAACTTTGCCATTCCCTTTAGGGGTAATGATAACAGGAGTATGATAGGCGATAGGAGAATAACCTTCTATGTAGTCCTTTTTCTTTAAGATTTTTGCCCACTTGTCGCTGCCCGGGATAAAGACGTCAGGGGATTGCCCGACCAGTATCTTGTTGCCCAGTCTTCCGCTTCCTCCATAGTCGTATATGACCTTTATCCCATAAAGCGTCTCAAACCTTTCTCCTATTTCATTCAGAGGAAGCCGCATTCCCGATCCGGCAAACACAAGAAGTTCCTTAGATTCTTTTTGGGCAAAGGCAGTGGAAAAAATAAGGCAAATCAATAATATCAATAGAAACGCTTTGTGTTTTTTTAAATCGCCAAGTGCTTTCATGATAACTCCTTAAGAGGCTTGAAAACACAGCCTTTCCAGGTTCAAAATTTCGCTGGTACCGGCAACTGTTGTGCCGTAAAAATATAATGGCTTCTGATACTTTTCTGAGAGAGAAATCAACTGTGACAAGCCGTCATTTACTACTGTTGAGCCTGTCGCCAAAATAACATCGCTGGTTTTAAAAAGCTCATCTGTCTTTTCTCTGCTGTCCCATATAAGCACCCCATATTTTATTTTGTTGATATTCTCTTTATCCAGGTCTGTCACTTTGATATTTTCTGTAGGTAACTCTTTGGAAAAATAATCTATTATAGCCGGCTGGAATCCAACAATTCCAATCTTCACATCAGCACTGTATTTATCAATGATTGTCCTTGCTATCTCCCTGGCGCATAATTCAGGTTCCTTGTTTTTGCAGTGAATAGTCTTGTCGGCTGCGTCCACGTATCGCATTACAGCATTCAGCGTAGCAATAAAAAGAGATCGTTCACTGTTATTCGTTAATTTTAGCTCCAATATTTCTTTAAGCTTACCTTTAAAGTTGCCTGGGGCATCTGTGAATGCCTGTCCCAGGGCATTCTTGAAATCAGCCTGAATTAAAAATTCCTTGCCTTGAAGTAAAGGAAAATCCTTTCTTTCTGTTTCACCTATGGCTTCTTCAGATGTCAGTATCTTAGCTGTAATGTTGACCTCACTTTCCAGAAGACCATTTTTTTCGGCTAAATCAATTAGCGCAGTTTTTAGTTTTGTATACATAGTTTTTCCCCGGCTATGGAATACGTTACTTTGGAATATCCTTAATATGTCCCTCATAGATTACCGTTTCTATCCCCATTTCCCTCAATTTTGCTGCCGGTGTGTTGCCTATTTTTGTAATATAGATTTTGGTGCAGTCTTTTAACAGGGCCGCTATCCGACCAAATCTTTCCGGATCAAAAGGATGCTCCGGGTCGCCCACAGAATACGTCTCGGTGGGCCGTTCTTCCACAAATGTCATTATATCGTTACATTCGTAAATCAGAAACCGTTTGGCCATGCCGAAGTGATCGTTTACGTTCGCTCCATCTGTCGAAACTATAGCTATTCTTAAACCTGCCATTTTTAACTCCTTTCTTGCGTAGGCAAATCAACTGCGTTGTCGACCATTTTGTACTTCCAATGCCTCTAATACGGAGTACATTACCTGATTGATATTTGTGAAACGCTGATTATCTGACAATATTTCACTTTCAGTCTGGACATATTGAGATTTGTCCAGTTCATCCCGGCAGTTGTTTATAAGCGCTTTTGCTGACTGTAATGTTGTTTCAAGGTGAAATTGAAAACCTACTACACGATTGTTCATTATAAAACCTTGATTTTGGCATGCTTCACTTGCACCTATTGCCTTTGCTCCCTGTGGTATATCAAAGGTATCACCATGCCAGTGAAATACTTCCATTTGATCAGGAATTACTTCTGACAGGACAGTGCCATCTACTTCAGGTGATCGACTAATATTAAACCAGCCTATTTCCCGATGCTTATTTTGATATACCTTTGCCCCTAGTGCGTTAGCAATGAGTTGTGCGCCAAGACATATACCAAGAACAATTTTATTGGATTCAATTGCTTGTTTTATGAAAAGCTTTTCAGCGTTTAACCACGGGTATTTTGCTTCATCATAGATGCCCATTGGCCCACCCATGACTATTA
>JABZFQ010000049.1 GCA_014237365.1 Desulfobacteraceae bacterium
AGACCTGTTTGAATGGATATTAAACCAGATGGGTGAATTACCACTGGCAAGAATGGGTAGAAAATCATCCTCAGATAACCTCTTGAATTTACAAAGTGTCCCGGCTTAAGTTGGTAGCCGAGTCGACTAACCCTTCCAACATTGAGCTGCAATCAATTACCTCTCTAATCTCAGGGATGGCCCTGAAAGAGGAGTTATTTCGTCCCCGTTCCTTATTCCTTAAGTTATAATAAAAATCTTATAAATGGTAGATTTGATGATATAATTCTGTTTATAATTATATATGAATGATAAGAAAGCAACTCTTATATCCTTAAAGGGGTTTATATAGTGAATGGAGAAGGATTTTAAGTTTAAGGCAATACGTGTTATGGTGATAATATTGTTTACTTATTTAGCAATAACCGTTTAAGGATAAGACAGGTCAGTATTCTTCGTCGTTTCAAGGACTCAGTATTTATACCTAAATTGAGCGATTTTTGGCTCGATCTGCACTGATCTCTTGCGCATCAAGGATTCGCGAAAATCCTCAACATATCCACGGCTATGCCTGCGGTTTTCGCAAACCCTTATGCATCAAGATCTCAGCACATTTCTTCCCCAAAAATTGCTCAACTTAGGTTATAGACAAAGGTTTATTGGATGGCGAACTTGTAATAAAAACGCCTTTATCAAGAGTGTATGATGGAATGCAGGTGGAGCTGTTAGATTGAAACCTTTAGGGAACTGGTCGATAAACAACAGGGTTACCGTTAACCTGATTATGATCTTTGTCATAGTGGCAGGGCTCTTCACTGTGCTTAATATGCGCAGGGAAATGTTTCCTCAGTTTGCACTGGATATGATCAATGTAAACGTAACCTATCCCGGAGCAAGCCCTGAAGAAATAGAAGAGGGCGTTTGTATAAAGATAGAGGAAAGAATTAAAGGAATTGAGGGAATATCCCGCACTATTTCGACAGCCTATGAGGGCAGAGGCTCGGTTACGGTTGAACTTGACAGCGATGCAGATATGCAGAGAGCGCTGGATGAGATAAAAACCGAAGTCGATCTTATTGATACTTTTCCGAATGAAGCTGAAGAATCGGTAATTACCGAAATAATCAATAGATATCCCGCTATTACTGTAGCAGTATATGGAGATGTGTCTGAAAAACTCCTGCATGAGATTTCAGAAAAAATAAGAGACGATCTCATAGATACCGGCCCAATTACCATAGCGGATTTAGTGGGAGTAAAAAACTACGAAATTGCGGTGGAGGTCTCAGAAGAAAATCTCAGGAAATACAACATCTCATTTGATTACGTTGTAAATGCCATAAAAACGGGAAGCATTGATCTCCCAGGTGGCGACATAAAGACTGGTCAGGGTGAAATTCTTGTAAGATCAAAGGGGCAGCTTTACACTGGCCGTGAATTTGAAGAGCTTCCCCTTATTACGCTCAAAAATGGTACGGTTGTTCGACTTGGAGAGGTGGCAAATGTAATCGACGGGTTTGAAGATACAGACTTAATAGCAAGGTTCAATGGAAAACCTGCTGCTCTTGTTCAGATAAACAGGACAGGCAATGAAGATGTCATCGAAATTTCGAGGGCCGTTCGAGATTATGTTGAAAATCAGAGACAAAAAATGCCGGAAGGGATCAGCCTTGCTACATGGTATGATTTATCTACAATGGTGCAAGACAGAATCAATCTTCTTCTTAAAAACGGAACACAGGGAATTGTTCTGGTCTTTATCGCTCTTGCCCTTTTCTTAAATCTTCGCCTGGCATTCTGGGTCGCTGCCGGAATACCCATATCCTTTATGGGCGCCTTCCTTGTGCTGGATTTCAGCGGCGCCTCAATTAACATGATTTCTCTGTTCGCCTTTATCATGACTCTCGGAATACTCGTTGATGATGCCATAATAATTGGCGAAAATATTTATACCCACTTCAACAAGGGTAAAACGCCTTCGGCCGCTGTCATTGACGGCTTAAAGGAAGTCGGCGGACCGGTGATAATGGCCGTGACCACCACGGTAGTTGCTTTTACACCTTTGATGTTTATTTCAGGAATAATGGGCAAATTTATAGAAATTATGCCCAAGGCGGTAATAGCAATCTTGCTGGTATCATTTTTCGAAGCATTCGTGATACTTCCCGCTCACCTGAATCATGCCCTTTCACAGTCGCTGTTGAAAACAAACAAAATTAATTCATGGCATAAAAAAATAAGAAAAAGAGTCGAAGGATGGCTTTCCATTGTAATTGAAAATTATTATGCCGAAGCCTTAAAATATGTTGTAAATAACAGGTATTTTACATTTTCAATAGGAATAGGAATACTTATAATAAGCATTGGCATTGTGGCCGGCGGTTACGTGCCTTTTGTCTTATTTCCCAAAGGTGAAAGCAACTGGATAATTGCAGAAATCAACTATCCTCTTGGAACCCCATTTGAAATAACTGAGAAAACAATTGTACATCTTGAAAACAAAGCATTTGAACTAAATGATCTTTTTGATGAGATTGCAGATGAAAAAGAAGATCTGGTCCTAAACACTTTTTCACTAGTAGGCATGATACCAAGAAGAGACTGGAGGCAAGGGGAGTCAGGGGGACATGTCGGAGAAGTATGGATAGAACTGATATCCTCGGAGGAACGAGCCGATCTTTCAATAAATACAGTTCTATACAAGTGGCGATCCCTTGTTGGAGAAATACCCGGAGTAGAAAGACTTGCATTTTCAACACTTGAAGGAGGGCCCGGCGGCAATCCTATTGAAATACAGCTCGCGGGTAAAGACTTTGACCAGTTACGCCAGGCTGCGGACGAGTTGAAAGCCGAGATCGCAACATATCCTGGCACTTTTGATATAGCTGATGATTTCAAACCAGGGAAAAAAGAAAAGAGCGTCCGAATAAAAGAAGGGGCCAAATCTCTGGGGATAACTATGAGCGACGTTGCCAGACAGCTTCGTCAGGGTTTTTATGGTGAAGAAGCCCTTCGTATTCAGAGAGGCAGAGATGATATAAAGGTAATGGTCAGATATTCGGAAAAAGACCGTAGAAGTATCTCAGGAATTGAGGAAATGCGCATCAGGACCAATGAAGGGCAGGAAATTCCAATTGAAGAGGTTGCAGACATAAAATCCGGAAGAGCTTACTCTGTAATTCACAGGGTTGATAGAAAAAGGGTTGTTACTGTAACTTCCGATCTTGATGAATCAAAGGCAACTTCAAGCAAGATAGTGGCTGGTCTTAATAAAAACTTTCTACAAAGACTTATGGAACGTTATCAGGGATTAAGTTATGATCTCGAAGGACAGGAAAAAAGGACCAGAGAATCCATCGACAGCCTTAAAAAAGGCTTTACTCTTGCCCTGATGGGTATATTTCTTTTGCTTGCAAGCCAGTTTAAATCATATGTTCAGCCGATTATTATCATGGTAGCCATACCATTCGGTCTGATCGGTGCAATTATCGGCCATATTGTTATGGGGCTTCATATTACCATGCTAAGCATATTTGGAATCGTGGCTTTATCCGGTATCGTGGTGAATGATTCCCTTATCCTTATAGATTTTATAAACAGAGCTTCGCGCAAGGGCATGGAAATCAATGCCGCTGTTCTCAAGTCAGGGAAAGACAGATTCAGGCCGGTTTTGCTTACATCTGTTACAACCATTGCAGGGCTATTTCCTCTTCTTCTTGAACGCAGCTTCCAGGCGCAATTTCTTATCCCCATGGCAGTAAGCATAAGCTTTGGGCTCCTTGCCGCTACGATCTTAACATTGCTTTATGTTCCAGCTCTTTACCTGATTGTAAGAGATGTAAGTAATATGATTACAGCCAGGTTTGGAAAAAGAAGTATTGAATAAAGTTAATGATCATTTCTCAAAATTCCGTTCCGCATGCCTCAATGTAAAATTATAACCTACTGAATTGCTATTAATTTCATAAAGATAAAAATAAATTGAAGAAATATGCTTGGCAATAACGTAATTACGCTATAGCATTTATAGCATAATTATGGAGGATATCATGTTGGAAATAAGCGATATCGGTAAGGAACGTGGACGAAATAACTTCCCCAACTATGCATCACAGCTTCAGGCCGCCTTTGTCCGATCTCAAATCCCAAAACTATTGAAATAGCTCGCTATTCCATCAATTTTTGTGATCTGGGACCGAACAAATTCGACCCAAATCTGTGCGCCTACTTGGGGAAGTTAATTCGTCCACGTTCCTAAACAGTTTTTTCAATAGCAGGTATTATTTATTGGAAGGATAAAAAATGCCACAATATTACATTGTAAAAGAAACAGAAGAACTTGAATTACTGACTCAGGAGATTAATAATCTGCAGGTCCGGATTAATGAAAAGAAGTCTTTGCGGCCGGAACGCTGGGAAACGGTTATGGAAAAACTGAAAATGGAATGGACTTATGATTCCAATGCAATTGAAGGCAGCACTCTGACATTGGGTGAAACCATCTTTTTTTTGAGAGAAGGGCTAACTGTAGAAGGAAAACCTTTAAAGGATTTCCTGGATGCACGCAATCATATTCATGCGATTGATTTTCTGTATGATGTAATCGGTGCTGAACGTCCGATTACAGAGGGGCTGATTAAAGAGATCAATGCCCTGCTGCTGAAAGGCATTGAGTATACTGACGCAGTTGATTTCACAGGCAAAAAAACAAAAAAGAAAGCCACTCCCGGACATTATAAAAAAACTCCCAACACGGTTATTCAGCTTGACGGCACAATTCACGAATATACTGCTCCCCTGCATGTAACCGCAGAAATGGAAAAACTGATTTCGTGGATAAATGAGAATATTGACAAAGAACATGGGCTGATAACAGGAGCAGTCGCCCATTATAACCTGGTAAGAATTCATCCGTTTGATGATGGTAACGGCAGGGGTGCCCGGCTGCTTATGAATCTGATTTTCATAAAAAAAAGGTTGCCGCCTGCGGTTATCAGAAACAAAAGGCGCAGGCTTTATCTAAATACACTTGCCAAAGCGGATAAAGGTGATCCGGAACCTTTTGTGCGCTTTGTGGGAGAATCGCTTGTGAGCACTCAGAAAGTAATTGTTGAAAATTTATGATTTTCTTCCGCTAATACTTTGGTTTAGAAATATTTTTTATTTTCAGATAGTTACAATTTAGGCTATTAAACTCCTAATTTGTGTAATCATGTGGGTTGGGTTGAGAGACAGAGTCCCGAAACCCAACAACAGCTTAAGATCGTTGGGTTTCGCTTTGCTCAACCCAACCTACGGAAAGTGTCCAAAGAAAGATCAAAATATAATCAAAGTATTAGCGGAAGAGCATCGAGATTCAGCGCAACACAGAAAATGGAATTTTACAAATCCGTTAAGATTGATTTTTTAATGTATTATAAAACTCAAAAGCCTTTTCCGGAGTCTCATTATCGTGGACAACGGCCCCAACAGCCTGTATCATTGCGATTGGTGATTCAGACTGGAATATATTTCTTCCCATATCTACACCGCTTGCTCCTTCCTGAATCGCCCTGTAAGCCATTGTAAGGGCATCCAGCTCAGGAATCTTCTTGCCCCCTGCCATTACGATTGGGACAGGACAGGAAGATGTGACGGTTTCAAAACCATCTTCAATATAATATGTTTTAATGTAATGCGCGCCAAGTTCGGCACAAATTCTTGTTGCAAGCCTGAAATAGCGGACATCACGGTTCATATCCCTGCCCACTGCGGTTACCGCCAGCGTGGGAATCCCATAACGCGTCCCCATATCAACCATACGGGTCATATTGATGATTGACTCTTTTTCATGCTCACCGCCTATGAATACCTGGACAGCCATTGCACATGCATTAAGACGTATTGATTCCTCAATACCAACAGCAATTGCCTCATTGGACAGTTCTTTCAAAATACTGGTTCCGCCTGAAACCCTTAAAACAATGGATTTTGTAAATGAAGGAGGCACTATGCTTCTCAGAATCCCACGGGTAAGCATGAGTGTGTCGGCATAAGGGGCAAGAGGAAGAATATTGATATCAATTCTTTCCAGACCTGTGGTCGGGCCCTGAAAATATCCGTGGTCAATAGCCAGCATTACAGTACGGCCGGATTTTGGATTAAAAATCCGGGCAAGCCGGTTTTTCATACCCCAGTCAAGTGAATTTGAGCCTTTAAGAAAAAACCCCTCTGTTTTATAAGGAACATCTGCATGAAACTTTTTTGCCTCTTTTATCTCATCAACATCAGGCATTTATACATCTCCTTTCATTATTAAATAACTCTTTCATTGCCACCGTCAACAGGAACCTGAGCGCCTGTTGTCTTTGCAAAAGCTCTGCCGGCCATAGCGCAGACCATAGCAGCAACATCTTTTGATGTCACTTCTGTTTTCAAGAGATTTTTAGTTTTATATTCTGCAACTGTCAGCCCGTAATGCTTAGCCCGGCCCTCCAGGACTTCCTGTGTCCAGATCCCTGTGTCAAAAACAGCATCAGGATGAACTATATTAACACGAATGCCAAAAACAGCCAATTCCATTGCAGCTATACGGGCAAGCTGAGTCAGACCGGCCTTTGCAACTGAATAGGCGGAAGCACCAGGCCCCGGAGCCGGAACGTTCTTGGATGCAACAAAAATAACCGCAGGATCAATGCCCTGCTTAAGATAAGGTATGCATGCTTTTAACAATCTCTGATGGCTGGTTAAATTTATTTCAATGCTTTGATTCCAGGTTTCAGCATCCATTTCCTCAATACTCCGGCTGGCAGGAAATATTCCTGCATTGGTTACCAGAATATCAAGACCTCCAAAACTCCGAACAATAAACTCAACCGCTTCCTGCACGGCCTTATCATCAGTGACATCGCAAGTCAATCCTGCCCGATCCTGCTGATTGAATATCTCTGCAATCTCAGGATTAATATCAAGCCCAGCAACAACTGCGCCTTGTTCACATAAGGCTTCTGCGCAGGCCCTGCCGATCCCGCAGGCAGCACCTGTTATTAGTGCTATCTTGCCCTGCAATTCAAGAGAACTCTCTTTTTTCTTTAATTTGGCCTGCTGCAATGTCCAGTATTCCATGTGGAAAATGTCTTTTTCAGGAAGAGGTTTCCACCCCCCTAAAGCCTCGCCAAGTTGAATTGCGCGTATTGTATGATCTGCTATATCTGTAACTATTTCTGCTTCTTTTACACTTCGTCCAAATGATATTGTACCATATCCCGGCCAGATGCCCCATCGAGGTGCTGTATCAAGACATTCCAAATGGCCATCGGTATTCCGGTCAAAATATTTTTTATATTTTAAAGAATAATCGGCTATATCTTTCTCAATATCGTTCTTTAGTATAACAGGAATCGGTTTTGTGCGAATCACATGATCCAGAGTCATGGGACCACGTGTGGCAATTGAATCCACATCAGGAAGATTTGCAAACCCGCAGGCATCCTGGTTTTGATCGAGCCTGGTTATCATCGCATCCCCCTTTATTTTAGAAACCTGATGACGGATACGTGACAGTGACAGCAAATCTTCGAGCGGTTCAGCCTTGGCAACAGAGTCAAAAACACCTTGTTTTGTAAGATAATCATCTGCCAGCGAGGCAATATAAATCATTCTCTCATAACTCGTTCGAGCATTGTTTGAAAAAGTAAATACTCCATGATTTAACAAAATTATACCTTCAACTTTGCTCCAGTCTAGATTTCGGGTTAATTCATAAACTTTTTTTGCTAAAATAAAACCGGGCATTACATAGGGCACAATCAGAACCCGGTCTTTGTAAATTTCCCTGATCAGATCTTCTCCTCTTTCATTATTTGAAATCGTAACAACCGAATCCGTATGAGTGTGATCAACATATTTAAAAGGTATGATGGCGTGCAAAATTGCTTCTATGGAAGGATTGGGAGAGTCGGGATCAAGCATTGAGATTTTTTGAAGCCTGAGCAGATCGGCATCATCAAGCTTATTCAGCGAGGCCATTTTGTTAAGAACTTCAAGTTTGACAGGAGCAAATCCAGCGGGCAGTATATCTGTTAAATTCACGCCGCTTGCTTTTACATAAAGAATTTCTTGGATATCCCCAAAAACATTCTCTTTCTTAACCTTAACCGAGGTGTTGCCTCCGCCATGTAAAACCAGTTCGGGGTGCAGGCCTAACAGCCTGGAAGTATAAACCCTTAGCTGCAATGGATCATTTAAAAAAGCATTTGCATCTTCGTCATTCCACAAACCAACCATATTCTATTCCGGAAGAAACTTAAGGAACGTGGACGAATTAACTTCCACAAGTAGGCGCACAGATTTGGGAAAGTTAATTCGTCCACGTTCCTAAGATCACATTTAAGGGCTCGGTCAAAAATTTGACCCGTGGGAATGGCAGCCAGCATCATTACAGGTGCTGCCTGTGTTTAAGCTTGAGTGATTACCAGATATAAGATCAACGATGTGGCAAGCTGTACAAAACTCATACCAGACACCAGTAGTAATAGATATACCACTCTTTGCATTTACCTCTGTCCTTAATAACCATTTATTTGAAGACCCATGTGGTTCATGGCAATCAGTGCAGGACAATGCATAATTGCCGGAACTTGCATCAGCATAAGGGGCTATAAGAGACCCCTCGCTGCTTACCGCAGTTGCATCACCTTGTCCGTGTTGATCTTCAAACGCCCAGTCAATAGCCGACAAAGGTCCTGCACCATCTATATCATTAACGTGGCAGTCCAGGCAGAAGGCGGCGTAGTTGGGAAGGTTTGAGCCGTCTGATGTTGCATTGTTTGCAGGTTCATAACTAGTTGGAGTTACAGCGTAATAATACGGCGCTTGATATGTAAGGGGATAATCATCCATTCGTTCAGTATCATCATCCCCCCAAAGCTCATCGTGGGCAGAAGGCTTGGAGATGGCTGTATAAACTGGGTTATCCGGATTTGCTTTGTTTCTCTTGGCTAAATGTGTATTATGGCAGGTACAGCATGGATTGTTGTCTGTGGTAAATGTTGTAGTCCAGGTAGCTGCTGCATAATCAATTACATCCTTTAGATTATGATAAGATGTAAGATTGAATGCGTCAAAGATGGTAGCAGTGGTGGTATCTGTATTTCCGCCAAAGGTGACACTATAGCTGTAGTTAGAAAAAGGCGTGCCTTGAAAGGTTCCTGTTCCATAATGGCAGTAAAAGCACGCATTATCATCCTGAACGTAAGCCCCAGGGATTGCTGACGTGTCAAAATTATTTGCTAAAAGGCAAAATTTATCAGGCCCTGCGGCATCACCGGTGTTTGGCTCGGGCTCTGTTCCATCAATGCTGGCGTGCTGCTCGTGGCAATGAGCGCAGTGGCCGGTTGCATATTGAAGAGTAGATTTACGGTTTACACCGTGGGTGCTATTGCCATGGGCCGATTCAAGATAAGTCCCTGCATAACTGACACCGCTCACCAAAAGCATAAGGATTACCAGGCATAAAAATATTGTCTTTATGTTATTCATTATGCCTCCCAGATTTTACGGAACGGTCTATTTGATCAATTCTTCGACGTATGACAAACATTACAGCCTTTCAGCGCAGTTGAAAGCGATGAATTCGCATAATCCCACCGCATAAGTTTATAAAACTTTGTAGCATGAGCCCCATGGCACGAAAGGCACATAACTATGTCATCGTTTGCCCCCGTAGGAGTAACTACGCCTGACGGAAGGTCGGGCAAAGTTACTCTGGCTACCGGAGCAACAATGCTGTAACTTATGTAATTTGTATATTCTCCACTCGAAGGTAAAGAGATATCAGTTGGATGTCTCATCCAGGGCGAAAAGCTTCCACCTGTCTCATCTAAATCATCACCATGATAATACTCATGACATTCCGCACAAAAGCCGCTTATAGAGCCCCCTGTGCCCGGGCTTGTAGCAGAAGCACTATCGTCAGGTGAAGTAAGTCCTTTATATTCATTATGATCGGTAGGACTTGCATTTTGCCACGGATTATCATCATTATTCTCAAGACCCAAAACTCCTTTTAAAAATCGGTAACTTGTTCCTGTTGTGTTACCGTCAATAATACTATCATCAGCATGATGAGCGCCTTTCATGGAAGTAGTTTCGCCTGTTACAGTACGGTCTCCATGGCATCCATACTTTCCTGCACATGAAAAGTTTGTCGCTGTAATACCTGGATCTGTTTTGTATCCAGGCGGAGGAAACATGGATGCATTATCTTCCTGGTCAATAGCAAACATGTTGTGACCTTTGTTATCGTCAGTACCAAGGTATTTAAAATTTCCGGCTGCCAAGTCTGTGCCTTCTGTAGCGTGATAAACTTGGGGGACTTTTTGGGAACCCCATAGTACGTATTCACCGCCAGTGGAACTTTGACCGTGGCAGCCCAAGCAGTTGCCGCGAAGCAGGCACTGGAAAGGAGCTGTACCAAGCCCTCCATATGGTGCCATCGGAGACCCGCCTTGGCTGTCGTGCATGGTATGGCAGTTTGAGCACAATCCAGTCACTTTGGCCTTAATCTGGCCATAAAACGTAATGGTAAAAAATATTGAAAGTATAAATATCAACAACCTTTTCATTATTCTTTCCTGATTACAGATGCTTTCATCCTTCCAGCACTTCTGGTACCTTTATAATTCTGTGAAGGTATAAAGTCAAGCTACACTTTTTTATATATTTTATAATAATTTACCACGGATTTACACGGAACTCAAGCGAGTTGTTTTGAAATAATTAATCTATTAGGAACGGGGACGAAACAACTGTTTTGCATTATCGCGAGGGCAAATGGATATCTGCACCAGGATAAATACTTTTTTCAGCACTTGTAATAAGAATCGTTGATGTTGTTTCTTCGGCATGAAGAACAAGCAGTGTGCCGAAATCAACCGGAGTTAAGTAAACATCTCCCTTTGTTTTCGGATCAAGCCGCTTCTTTTCCCGGTAAAATATACTGTACCTTTGTCCGGACCTAACTCCGTTTATATTCCCTTTATCTATAAAGCCTACGGTATTATCTCCTATGATGCTTGTATGCTCCTCTGATACAATTATCTTGCCTTTAAGTTCTTTTTTGCTTTCAGTCAGTATAATTTTTGGCGACTTTTTTACATATGGTATTAAGAGATCATTGACCTCAATAGACCTGAAGGACTGAACGACACTGGCTACTGCAAATTTAGGCTCAATTTTTGTAATTTCAACAATGCCTGTCAGATAATGCTGTACCCCAATATAAGAATTTGTCCTTCTGTCCCTTAATGGTTTCAAGGTTCTATATACTGTAAACTTATTGCCAGGAATAAAAGTTGTGTCTTCATTTGGCCGTATATATACCAGATCACCTTTGCTGATCATTTCTTTATCATCTTTGACTTCGAAGATAGTCCCCCGGGGAGTGACCGATTCCTTCTTAATGAATCCAATTTTATCTATTGAAGAATAAAAATAAGATAGAGGTTCCTTTTCTTCTACGACATCTTTATTCAAGTCTTTTTCAACCCATATTTCTATATCCTTACGCTGAAACAAACGTATGCGATCACCCGGATAAATACGGTGAGGGTTGGCAATTTGGCTGTTTTCACTCCACATATCAGGCCATTGCCATGGTGAATCAAGAAACCGGTATGAAAGATCCCAGAGCGTATCTCCTTTTTGGATGGTGTAGTAAAAACCTGCCTCGTGTTCTACAAAATTTTCGCTTTCCCCAGCACAAAGTATAAATGGGAATGCAATGATTGCAGCAAACATGTACAAATACATAACTGACCGAAATTGTAAATGATAATTCATAGAATGCTCCGATTTTGGTAATAGTTCACCACGGATTTTCACTTAAATTACACTGAATTATTAAAATACTCTTCTCAACATTACAAACGTTTCTGCCCCAAATGTAAATAAATAACCAATACCTTGTTTATCTGTAATTTGTCAAGATATTCAATAGTAAGCAAAAGCAACAAACAAAAAAAGCCCTTATGCCAAAAGGCATAAGGGCTTTATTTGTATGATCTATGGAATATATTGAGTGTATTATGAATGCATTACATCATTCCGCCCATTCCTCCACCCATTCCACCCATTCCGCCGCCGCCGCCGCCCATTCCTCCAGGCATAGCAGGAACACCGGCATTTTCTTCCGGCTTATCAGCAATCATAGCTTCTGTTGTAAGCATTAATGAAGCAACGCTGCCTGCATTCTGCAAAGCATAACGGACTACCTTGGTAGGATCTATAACTCCGGCTTCTATCAAATCTTCATATATGTTGGTTTCTGCATTAAAGCCGAATGCGTCTTTGCCTTGCTTTACTTTATCAATCACAACAGATCCCTCGTGGCCGGCATTGTTGACGATTTGACGAAGCGGTTCTTCGATAGCACGCAGAACAACCTTTACACCAAGCTTCTGGTCGGCTTTAAGTTTCATCTTATCAAGCTCCGGCAGGCAACGAACTAGCGCAACACCACCTCCTGGCACAATACCTTCTTCAACAGCGGCACGGGTAGCGTTTAATGCATCTTCAACGCGAGCCTTTTTTTCCTTCATCTCGGTCTCAGTTGCAGCGCCGACATTAATGACGGCAACTCCTCCAATAAGTTTTGCCAGACGCTCCTGGAGCTTTTCACGATCGTAATCAGATGTGGTCTCATCGATTTGAGCGCGAATCTGTCTTACACGGCCTTCCAGCGCGCTGCGAGCGCCAGCACCATCGACAATAGTAGTGTTATCCTTGTCAATGTTAATGCGTTTGGCTTTCCCAAGATCTGAGAGTGTAATATTTTCCAGTTTCACCCCTATGTCCTCAGAAACAACCTGACCGCCAGTCAGAATTGCTATATCCTCAAGCATGGCTTTTCTTCTATCGCCAAAACCTGGGGCTTTAACGGCAGCCACCTGGAGTGTGCCTCTCAGCTTGTTAACAACAAGAGTTGCAAGGGCTTCACCTTCAATATCTTCAGCAATAATCATAAGCGGTTTGCCCATTTTAGCTATCTGCTCAAGAATCGGAAGCAGATCTTTCATGTTGCTGATTTTTTTCTCATTAATGAGTATATAAGGCTCTTCAAGTGAAGCAACCATCTTCTCAGGATCGGTCACAAAATATGGTGAAAGATATCCGCGATCAAACTGCATACCTTCAACAACCTCAAGTGTTGTCTCCATGGTCTTAGCTTCTTCAACGGTAATTACGCCTTCTTTGCCAACCTTGTTCATAGCCTCGGCAATGATGTTGCCTATAGTTTCATCATTGTTCGCAGATATGATGCCTACCTGGGCTATTTCACGCTGTTCTTTAGTCGGCTTGCTAATCCTATGAAGTTCTTTGACAACAACCTCAACGGCCTTGTCAATACCTCGTTTTATACCCATAGGATTGTTTCCGGCTGCGACAAGTTTCTGTCCCTCTTCATAAATGGATCTTGCAAGAATCGTAGCGGTCGTTGTACCATCACCAGCCATATCGCTTGTTTTGCTGGCAACCTCTTTTACCATCTGGGCACCCATGTTTTCAAACTTATCTTCAAGCTCAATCTCTTTGGCTACAGTTACTCCGTCCTTTGTAACTGTAGGAGATCCCCAGGATTTATCAATAACAACATTTCTTCCTTTTGGGCCAAGGGTAACGACAACCGCATCAGAAAGAGTTGTAACACCCGTCAGCATAGCTTCACGGGCTTTCATGTTATATTTTATTATTTTAGGCATGTTATCTATCCTCCATTTATAATTTAATTATTCAATTATACCAAGAACATCGTCTTCACGCATGATCAGATATTCCTCACCTTCAATCTTAACTTCGGTTCCGCCATATTTGCTGAATAAAATCTTATCGCCCTTTTTTATCTCTAAAGGAATCCTTTTACCGTCTTCGCCTATCTTGCCGATACCAACAGATGTAACCTCTCCCTCGGCAGGTTTTTCCTTAGCTGTATCAGGAATAATTATTCCTCCCTTAGTCGTAGATTCTTCTTCCACACGCTTTACTAAAATTCGGTCTTGTAATGGTCTAAGTTTCATTTTGTAAATTCTCCTTTTATTTATGACTAAATTATTTCTATAAAAATCATGAATGACTCAAAATGTTTGTAACGGTTCACGGTTGTTGGTTTACAGTTTTTTGTTTTGAACAGCCGCAAACTGTGAACCGAGAACCTTTATTTAAATTTTTTGGAGTAACAATTATTAATAATATATTTATCAGAATGCCCGAATTTGTCAGATAATAAATAAAAAAAGGCAGGGGCTTTACTATTATGAAGTTTTATTGGTAGTTTTGTTTGAATTATCAGTAGTTGCAACTGGTTTTTTCTCCTTCATTTTTTGAGAAGTACAAGATTTTTTGGATTTGTTTGCGTAGTCAGTTACATACCAACCTGTCCCTTTAAGATGAAAAGTACTCTGTGAAACGAGTTTTTGAAGCTTTCCTGAACAATGCTTGCATTTAATTAAAGGTTTGTCAGAAAATTTCTGAATTACTTCTTTAATCTCACCACATTTTATACATTCATATTCGTAAATAGGCATCTTAAACTCCTGCATCAAATTATTTAATCTTGAATATAAAAGTCATTTATAATAAAATCAAATTTAAGCGCTTTTTGGTGGTTGTCAAGAAGTAACCTACCGCTTTTTTTTTAACCCTCAAGAATTTTGCAAATCATCAAAAGGCTTGCGCCATTTATTATAAAATTTTAACACATATGTAAGATCCGAAAATCTAATTGTCTTAAGAATTTCATGTGTTTTTTTGTGAACACGGGCCTCTTCTGCCAGCTTTTCATCAGATGAAGCATCAAAACTTTGGAGAAATTTACTGAATCTTACTATATGAATTAATTCATGAATGATAATATATAATGTAAACGAAAAAAGTTTCATTTCAGATAATTGCTCAATTATTGCAAGAATAGAATGATCCTGAAGACATATTTTATAAAAATCATAAGTTGAAGATTCAAGGGAAGTATCTTTTCGCTGCCCCTTATAACGAATGATTTGCGCATAAGGGCCGTGCACTATTTCGTCAGTATTAAGGTCAACAAGAGTCTTGACATCATACTTCCTGTGAAGCCACTGACTGGCAGACATCTTGTAATGATTGCTGACGAGCTCTTCGGCTATTTCAACAGACTCGTTTACAATTTTTATCTGATCCGTGTTGAAAGTTTGCAGTTTTTTCATTTTATCTAATTGAAAAGTTCTTTAATAAAATTGTGGACAAATAAATACAAAAAATGGTAAAAAAACCTTTTATCGTCTGAAATTCCGATATAAGGATCGAAAAAAGTGGAATTTTTTCAACAAAAGTAGGAACGTGGACGAATTAACTTCCACAAGTAGGCGCACAGATTTGGGTCAAATTTGTTCGATCCCAAATCACAAAAGTTGATGGAATAGCGAGCTATTTTGATACTTTTGTGATTTGAGATCGGGCAAAGGTGGCCTGAATCTGTGATGCATAGTTGTGGAAATTATTTCATCCCCGTTCCTTACCAAGATCACATGATTTTGTTGATAAAATAGCGCATTTCGATTTGATATATTCCTTTTTTTATGTTTAACTACAAAATTATGACTACTTGAAAATAATTACATAAAACTCTCTGCGATTGCCTATTCTGGCAGATTGTTGAGTAAAATGATACTACAGTTACACACTAAGGAACGTGGACGAATTAATTTCCACAAGTAGGCACACAGATTTGTTCGATTTCAGATCACAAAAGTTGATGGAATAGCAAGCTATTTTAATATTTATGTGTTTTGAAATCGGGCAAAAATGGTCTGAATCTGTGATGCATAGTTGTGAAAGTTATTTCATCCCCGTTCTCAAGGATGGAGGTGATTTGTTGGGCAGTGTAGTTAAAAAACGAAGAAAAAAAATGAGAAGACATAAACACAGAAAGCTTTTGGCACGCACACGCCATCAGAGAAGGAAAGGCAAATAATGGTGTATATGCACTTTTATGGAAATTAGAAAAAAGCACCGAACTTTAATTATTTTTTAAGGAGTCGGTGCTTTTTTATTTTTCATTCATTAATTTGCCCTTTTATTTGTCATTTATATCCCTTAAAATATTTAAAAAATTCTGACTCTGTTGAAAGAATAATAGAGCTATTTTTATCAAGTGCTTGGCCATAAGCCTCAAGCGTTTTGACAAATGAATAAAATTCCGGATCCAAACCATAAGCAGCGGCAAATAATTTTGTCACCTCGGCATCGGCTTTTCCTTTTATTTCCTGGGCAAGTTTGTAAGCTTGTGAGGTAATCAGCTTTAAATCCCTTTCTTTTTCACCTAAAATCTTACGGGATTCTCCCACTCCCTCGGAACGAAATTTTTCTGCTATCTGATTACGTTCTGCAATCATTCGAGAATAAACACTTCTTCTTACTTGCTCTACGTAATTAACGCGCTTTATCTTAACATCAACCAGCTCAATACCGAACTTTTCAAGTTTGGGTTTAGCCTGCTGAAGAATTCCATCTGTAATCTTCTCTCTGCCTGTTTTGATAGCATATGCTTTAGGTCTTTTACTCTCAACAATATCTTCCAATCCTACTTCAAAAGTATCAAGATTCCTGTTTGTAGTTCTGACTGTCTCAATAAGTTTATAGGAACTGATAAAATTTCTAACAGCAGGACCAATAATATCATCAAGTCTTCCCTGAGCGCTTATTATATTGCCGACTGTCTGGAAATATTTAATCGAAGCAACGATTTTCCACCTGGCAAATGTGTCAACCCATATATATGTTTTATCCAGAGTTGGTATCTGACCTGGATCCCCATCCCAGTGCAACAGATTTTTGGGAAAGTAGTTTGCATTTTGAATAAAAGGAATTTTAAAATAAAGACCCGGTGCCTGCTTAGTTTTGCCTATGACTTTTCCAAACTGAGTAACAACAACCTGTTCTGTCTCATCTACGACATAAGCTGAAGTAACAATAATCAGCAGACATGTAATTACAGCAATTATTAGAATGATGCCTTTGGATTTCATTTTTTCTACACCGTTTTATTTATCAAGATTAAGTAAAGGTAATAAATTGTTTTGTTCACCATCTATTACATACTTATGGCCAAGTTTTGGAAAAATATCTGTTATAGCCTCAAGATACAGCCGCCTTTTTGTAATATCCTTTGCCTTAGCATACTCCTTATATACGGCAACAAATCTTGAAGAATCGCCCTTAGCGCGGTTAATACGATCAAGAGAATATCCTTCAGCCATCTTAATGGTTCTTTCTGCCTCTCCTTTTGCAGTCGGGATTGCTTTATTATAATCCTCTTTTGCCTGATAAATCATTGTTTCTTTTTCCTGTACAGCCTGATTTACTTCATTAAATGAGGGCTGTACAGCTTCAGGGACATTCGTCTTTTTCATTTCTATGGTTACAATATGTATACCGGTTTCTGACTTGTCCATTTCCGCCTGTAGGTGCCTTTGAGCTTCAGTGGCTATAGCCTGCCGCTTTGTTATGACCTCATTAATGCTTCTATCTCCAACTATAAGCCGCATAGAGGCTTCGGACATATCTATAAGCAACTTGCGAGGATCTCGAACCTTAAATAAATAATTATAGGGATCTTTTACTCTGTACTGAACAATCCATGGCACGACACCAACATTAAGATCGCCGGTAAGCATAAGAGATACATTCTTGTTTTCACTGACGCCGGAAGCAAAAAGTTTTCTATCTTCACCGCTTGTTGACCGGAAGCCGAACTCTTCTTTGTAAATACGTTTTACCTTGACCTTTGTTATTTTTTCAATTCCTGCCGGTAACTTGAAATTAAGACCGGGTTGGCAAACACGAACATATTTACCAAATCGCTGAACAACTCCGACCTCATCAACTCCAACCGTAAAGAATGTAGATGAACCGAAAAATAGAGCTATCAAAATAATAATTAAAATCGGTCCGCCAGGAAACTTGAACTGCTTGATGTTTTTAAGAATTTCATCAACCTGCGGAGAAACCCCGCTTCCGCCTCCACCCGTCTTCTGTTGCTGCTGTTTTAGTTTTTCCCAATCCCATGTCATAGTTTTTCCCCGTGAATTTAATTCAATCTTTTTATGAGGATTTGATCCTTAATTCCCTAACAATATTTATCAACAAATATTTTATATTAAAAGTTTCCCAAATGAATCATTGTGCTATAATTTTAATTAGTTAAGCTTAAGATTGAAAATTGACTATTGAAAACTGAATATTGATGGTACGCCTTCGGCGTGCTAATTGATAAACCAATGATACTTAGAGTTTGCCCTCTTATGTATCGATATTTTAAGGAATACATAAAGTGGCAGCATTCCATGAACCATGAACCTGGTACGCCTTCTGCGTGTTAATTTAAACAATTACAAAACATTAAGTCATTTGGGAATCTTTTTATATATATATATAAATTGCCTGATATTTCAAGTCAAGCAAAAAGCAAAAAAGTTGTGTGAAAATCAAGGCTCTTGGATTATTAAACATAGGAACGTGGACGAAATAACTTCCACAAGTAGGCGCACAGATTTGGGTCGAATTTGTTCGGTCCCAGATCACAAAAGTTGAAGGAATAGCGAGCTATTTCAATATTTTTGTGATTTGAGATCGGACAAAGGCGACCTGAAGCTGTGCGCCTACTTGTGGAAGTTATTTCGTCCACGTTCCATAGGTTAAAGAGTTTTTCTTGACACTCAATCCAATTTAAAAATATTTATCAGGATTATGAAATCAAATAAAAATGATCCTAAAGAATTTGAGCACATAAGCAGCATTATAAATAAAATCTTAAAAACCTATCGCCACGAGACCGGTGATGACCTGAAAAATGCCTGCAGCATATGGAATAGTGCGGTAGGAAAGTCTGTTGCGGAAAATGCTCAGCCTTTTGCATTAAAAGGAAAAATTCTTATTGTGAATGTCACAAGTTCAAGCTGGATACAACAGCTCCAGTTTTTTAAAAGCGATATATTAACAAAAATAAACATTTCAGCAGGGAAAGAACTGGTCGAAGAAATAAAATTTAAAATCGGAACTATATAAGGAACGTGGACGAAATAACTTCCCCCAAGTAAGCGTACAGATTTGGGGGAAGTCAATTCGTCCACATTCCTTATCAGCCATTAGCTAAGAGCTCGCCCGAAGGGCGTTATGAAAGATTTTTCAACTGATACTTTTTTCAATGGCAAAATAAAGGTTAAACAAAACCGGTCTGGTTACCGTTTTTCCATAGATGCTGTTTTATTGGCCTATCATGCCGGCAAGTGTCCGGGCGGCAGAATTATTGATCTGGGTACGGGCTGCGCCATTATCCCCCTGATAATGGCCTACCGTAATCCGAAACTCACAGTTTGTGGAATTGAGATACAGAAAGAACTCGCTGATATTGCAACTATAAATGTTAAATCGAATAACATGGAAAAACAGATTACTATTCTTTGCCGAGATATGAAAGAGCTTAATTATGATATGATTTCAGGGCCGGTTGATATGGTTGTCAGCAATCCTCCATACTGGAAAATTTTATCCGGAAAAATGAACCCTGATCAACAAAGGGCTGTTGCCAGACATGAAATCAAAGCTACACTTTTCGACGTTATTGAAACCGCTCACAGGATGCTGCATACTGCGGGAAGAATTGTAATGGTTTATTCTTCAGATCGGCTAACTGATATTATTGCACAAATGCGCTCTTTCAATATTGAACCGAAATTACTTCGCACTATTCATTCCAACGGAAAGTCAGGAGCAAAGCTGATTCTTATCGAAGGGATTAAAGGGGGTCGACCGGGCGTAACGATTGCTTCTCCTCTGATAATCTACCATGAAAATGGTTCATATACCAACGATGTAAAGCAAATGTTTCTGCCGTCAAAGAGTTAGTTTGTTTAAAACCATACCCGTTATTACCTTTGGATAAAAATATGTCGATTTCCTTGGCATAACAAGGCCATTATCTGCAATATCGCGTACCTGCTCAATTTTTGTGGGATTAAGAATAAAGGAAATATCGCATTTGCCTGAGACTGCTGCTTCTATGGCCTGTTTTTCACTGCTGGAATAAGTTATAATATTCTCGTTATCTAATTTTGAATTATCAAAACCAAATATTTCTATAAAAATTAGACGGGTCAGAACCGTAACATCAAGATATCTTAATGCTTCTGGAAGTTCATTGGAAAACATCCGCTCCATTACACCTGATTTAAGCGTCAGCAGATAAAATTCCATAGAGCCTTTCATCAAGACCCCGATAATGTTTTTTGAAGCATTTGATTTAAGAATTGATATAAATTCA
>JABZFQ010000293.1 GCA_014237365.1 Desulfobacteraceae bacterium
CCCAGATATACTGCCAGTATCGGCAATGCATTCTGGGGCGATTTGCCCTGTTGTTTGATTCTTTTCAGAGTGTTTATGGCAAAAGAATGCCTTAAACTATGAGGCCTGGGATTTCCAAACGTTGTATTGGCGATGATTCGCCTGGGCTGATTAATACCGATATCTTTAACTGCCTGGCCAAATACCTTGTAAATCCTATTGGTTGATAATGTATGGCCGTTTTGTCCGGGCAAAAGATATGGAGTTGGATCCTGGATAAAGGCTTTTCGCATGGCGAGATAATTGTCCATTTCATTGATGACCGCGTTAGGAACCGCTATCAATCGATCTTTGCTGAACTTAGTCTTTTCAATATAAATGGTTCCCTCGCTGCCGCGATAGTTGTCAGGCTTAAGCCGTAATGGTTCGCTGATTCTCATACCGCATCGGGCAAGCAGCAATATGGACATGTATACGGAATAATCCTTAAAAAAATACATCGGTTCTTTGCGGATCGAGCTCTGGATTGCTGAAAGCAGTTTATCGATTTGGTCCGGTGAGAATACAAAAGGGATAAAGGCATTCGGCGTATATGAACAAATATCGATCAAAGGGTTTTCATCTATGATTTGCCGGCGAACAAGGTAATTAAAAAATCCGCGAACCGTCAATAAAATTGCATTGAAGGTTTGCGGTTTTTCTTTGAACTTCTTTTTGAGTTCAAGGAAAAAGGGAGGCCGCAGGTCATCCTGCCCGGCTTCTTTATCACATACGTATTGATCAAAGCCTCGAAGCTGACCTCTAAGGTTACGTTCTGTATAGCCAAGAGATAGGCGATAAGAGATATATTCTTCCATCTGTCGGGCCAGAGAACTTTTAAAGGGTCTCATCAAACAGTTCCTTTAACATTAACTTTGTGTGGATATGAATATAACGTTTTGTGGACTGAACATTGTCATGGCCCATCATCTGTTTGACTTCAAAAATGGATGCGCCGCTTTCCAGCAAATTCTGAGCGTATGTATGTCTGAGCCAGTAGGCTGATGATAAAGGATTTATTTTTTGTATGGCAACTGTGATGTCATGACTGACTGTTACCGCATTTACCGGTTTTGCTGGAGCATTAAAGGTTAAAAACAGCGCACGGTGATTACTTTCAGGCCTGCATCCCACAATATATGCGGCAATAGCCTTGATCGTAATTTCAGGCAAAGGAAGCTTTATGGGATTGGCGCTTTTCCGATCGAAAAGGCTTATTTCTCTCTTGGCAAATGAGATATCATTCAGACGGATCAGACAGATCTCTTTGGGGCGAAGGCCCAGCGTATATCCCAAATGAACCATGGCTGAAGTTCGAAGCTCTTTGCAACTGCCTGTGGACAGACCGGCAAACAGCGCTTTTACTTCATGGGATCGCAAAAACTTCGGAGGCTGGGCTTGCGCGAACATGGGGGCTCCGACAATCAAAGCGGCTAAATTCCTTTTTAGAATCTTGCGGTGAAAATACAAATATCTTAAAAACCCGCGGAGGAAAGAGCGGTTGTGGTGACAGGTCGCTGGCATAAAACGAGCGTTAAATTCAGATAAAAAGCTATCTATCTGCTCAATCTTTATGGCGGAAAGATCAATGTCTTGTTTTGCCAGGTAATCATTGAGCGCAGACAGAACGTTTCTGGTTTGAATAAGTGACGAACGATGAACCTGCCTGGTCTTTTCATAATAATGCAGATAGTCTTCATAGATCTCAGGCAGCCGCTCAAGAGGCTTTTTTATCGGAGATGATATTATTTTCCGGTCATAAAGATAACTGCTAACTCCTTTTACGGCCATGGATGCATGAGAAAGACCGCTGTATATTTGAAAGGCAGTTAACGTGTTATGAGTGAAAATATCGCTCCATTCGATTTTCCGATGGGTTATAAACTTTTGAAAATGATTTAAAGCGTTTTCATAATTTTCGATAGTGCCCGAAGCATAACCGACATCTATCATCCACACCAAATAATCATCCACCGCTTTTGCCAACTTCTTTGCCATGTCAAATCCCTTTCACTGTTCGTTTGACAAGCTCAAGAAGGGCATCTGGGCTGGTCTGTTTAGACTTTGGCGCTTTGGCCGGCAATTCAAGCACCTGAAACAGTGTGCCGTCAAAGGCAATAAGATCTTTTTCTATCAGCAAGTTTTGGGCTTCAATGTATTGGTCAACGGTGATCTGCAACAAGGAACAGATCATGCCATAGCTGTAAAAAGAAAGCCCGAAGCGATCAAAGGCAAGTACAAGGAACAGATACACAAGAATTTCTTGCTGGCTTAAGGCAGCAAGAAATTCGTCTTGAAGGAAGCGATGGGGAATAAAGCTAAAGCCCTCGTTTATTTGCCGGACACGTTCAGGATTGAGGATTTTTTTCTTAATCATAATTGCTCTCCCTGCAATGGGTTTTATGCTGAATATATCCGCTGTATCGCCTTTTCAGGACACAGCACTGAAGCTGTTTCAGCCATGTTTGATGCTGAATATATCCGCTGTATCGCCCCGTGTCCATCGTGTCTTGAAAATATCACCAGGGATAGTCTGTCGGTTTGTGTTGTATATTCGCTAAGTTAGCATCGTATCACATCTTAAAAATATCATAAGTATTGTCTGTTAATATGTCTTGTTATTTTAGAAGGTTAAAAGGTTATCACCTCTTAAAAACAGTGCGCAGAGCAGTAACTTCAACTCGTGTTAAACACTGGCGGCGTTTTTGTTGGCACACCTGATCTCCTTACGAGTAGTTGCGCCAGATACTCTATGATTATAAGATGTTGTATCCCAATCACCTCTTGAACAAATTTGAGTGGCAACCCGGTCTTTAATCGACTTTTGCAAAGATTCGGTTCGTTGGATTTGGCGGTTTCCAGCTTCTTTTGCAAATAATTCGTTCGAAAATATTCTTCATTTTTCTTGTTCCATTCGGCACACTTTTTTCTGTGCCACTCTCTTTGACATTCTGGATTGCCGCATGTCTTCTGACGATTTTCAAGTCGTCCATCCGGCAAAAACCACCTTCGGCAGACTCTGCATGGCCGCTTTCTCGGTTTTGCTCTTTGCATCGTTTCCTCTCCTTCCCTTTAACAAAAGAAAACGATTTTATGCATTATTTGAT
>JABZFQ010000041.1 GCA_014237365.1 Desulfobacteraceae bacterium
TGGCTACCAACGTAAGGCGGGACAGTCTATAAATTCAATCTCTTAGCAACTCCTTAAATTTTGCTTGATTGTGGAATTGCCATAGGGCCAAAATGGCAAAAAGTGTCCCGGTTTAAGTTGGTAGCCTAATCCTTGAAGCAGTTTTGGAATTTCATCACGGGAACGTAAATCAAACTTAATATCAGCGATAGAAATTTCTCCAATTTTCATTTGCAAATCTATGACTTTTCTCATATCATTTTTCTCCGAAGATTTTTGATTATGACTAGGTTCTTTTGAAGTTACGAATTCAGCATTATGTTGATATTTACAACAAATATCATTAAGGAGAACTCTCGGGATCATAGCTTGTTGATTTTATAGCGAAATTTCCTGTCGGTATTTAAGTCTCAAACTTTGCTACCACAACATATTGTGGCAGTACTTTCTGAACCCACTATATGGATGGCATTGTATCAAAAACATCCCGAGAAAGCTCTAAGAGAGAGTAGCATAGTCAAAAGAAAAAGTAAAGCAATAATAACTAGTAAAGAGAAATCAAATTGACAATCTTCGGTTTGCAATATGGCTGTAAGTTTCTGTTACATTAGATCTTAGTTGTTTCCGTTCAGGCACTAAATAAAAAAGAAGGGCCGTACAAGAAGTACGACCCTCATGCCTACGCCACCTGCTCTGGCGCTCGGGTTGCTTCTCAGCAGTTGCCCTATCCTCCGAGCAAGAGTACCTTTATCAAAATATAATGAAATGACAAGGTTATTTTTCAATACGTTTGGCATAAAAAATCTAAATTCAATTAGATCAGATGAAGATGTCAGGAATATTTTAGTAGCTTAATTTTTATGAAAATTGGTCTTGACATGGGGTCTACTTTTCATTTAGCCTAGTATAGGTTATCAATTCCGTTTGTTTGGCATTTGTGAAAATAAAAAATTAAGAAAAGGCTGGCAAGTTACAATGCATGTTTATCTTCATTATTGGCTACCAACTTAAAGCGGGACAATTTCCGCCATTTTGGCTTTATGGCAATTCCACTATCAAGCAAAATCTATGGGGTTGCTAACCGATTGAATTTACAGGCTGTCCCGCCTTACGTTGGTAGCCTCATTATTCAAACAGATATGGTTTAAAATTCAGACTGAACCACTACCGACTGGGTGTAAATCAATACAGTTGGTAATTAGAGTTATCTTTGATAAGATGGCTTTTGCTACGGTAATGGCAAAGTAGCGTCTTATCGTATCGCAGCTTTCAGCAAAAATTCATGTCCTGGGCTGTAATTCAGTGTGATTGTTTTAACCAATACTCGTAATTTACACCCCACGACAGGTTATAAGCATATCATTTTGCTGCATCTCCGCATTGTTGTTAACTTAAAAACTATAGGAGGGATTAAGATGAAAAATCTATCAAAAATTTTTATGGTTTTAGGAGTTGCTTTTGTTGCGGTAGCGATGACTGCAGCATTAGCCGTAGCTGCTGATTACTGTTTGGAAGACAGCTATGAGTATGTTTGGAAACTTGATGTTGTCGATAATACCGCGGACGCTATATACTTAAGTGGAACACAGGATCCAGGTGCCAACGAGGCAAGCGCTATATACAATAAAAGAACAGGTACCGTTACTCTCGCCTCAAACTATGGCACTTGCTTTCACTATAGCCTTGATTGGACGGGTAGCGCCGGATCTGGTCCCTGGATTAATACTTTGGGTTCCGGCCATGGTATGGTGGATGTGCGGTTATGCGGAGAAAGTTCTTTTGCTGTTCCAAACGATGGTCCATGTCCAGGTGAATAAAGTGTAGAAAAGAAAGTGATGGAGATGCGGCAAAATGATGTGTTAATATCTTTTTTGACTTTTTTGACTCTTATAAGCCACCACCTCAGGTGGTGGTAGTTGACTTGCAGTCACTGAAAACGATGGGGTTCTGTCATTATAGAGCATAAGTTATTTCGTCCCCGTTCCTAAAATCATAATTTATAAAAATAATACTGGTTTTTCATTTCTGAATATGTAATAAATCAATATATCTCAAGTCGCTTTAGAGGCTATTTCAGTAAGCAGTTTACACGTTTACACCTTTGAGTGAAATACATTTTTCATAGTTGATATACTGGTTTGCTAAAAATTTGAATAGATTTAAATAGGAGTTATCTATAAAGGTCACATTTTGGGTAGTTTTCCCCTACAGTTGAGATAAGTCTCTGGGACTGGGACTTCTTTGGAGCATACATTATGTGGTAATAATTCTCATGAATTCAACATGTTATCACACAATGTAACATGAAATTGGGGAATGGCAATTCTTCATAAATAACGGGGGTGTTATAATTACCTCAACTATAGGGGGACACTACCACTTTTTGCTATGCAGTAAATATACTTTCTCCTTTGACCATTAGAGTCACTGTTTTATTAAGGCAGTTTTAGAGAAAACGCCAAGTTATTATACCACAGGCCAGATGAAGCATTGCCAGGAAGGTGTCTGCTCGTTTTTCCCACCGATTTCCCACCGAATTAGTATTCGACGGAAACGATTTAACCACGAGTGACTCCTCTCTATCACCCAACGTCGTACTTTGTAACCTACTTGTTTTTTTATCATCTTCGCTTCTTTCCCGCGTGGGACAATATGTGCAGTGAAGCCGAATTCTTTCGCTAAGGCTCGAACTTCATTATAATCATATCCTTTATCAAGGCACAACCCCTTGTGGATGTTCGTTTGTTGGTTCGGGCCGTTTGGCCTCAATATTTTCCAAAGTTGAACAAGTCAGCTTCATGCTTCATGTCGTGACGATTTGTCCCTGCCACAACAATGCTGAGAGGGATTCCATGCTCATCTGTAAAAAGACTACGCTTTGTGCCAGATTTGGTGCTGTCTGTAGGATTTGGTCCTGTAAGTTCGCCTCCAAGAGGGGCCTTTGAATAGAGTTGTTGCTCAATTAGTTACGCCTTGACATTTGAGTTTCCAGTTCCAAAGTCCAGCAGCAAGAATTGGGGTACAGCCACCGCAATTATTGCCGGCAACAGGATGAAAAAACTGAAGTTTTTCTGCATGCGTTCCAAATATTCCGGCAAGCATTTTGTCAGGGTATACCCTTGTGAACGACAGCA